>NZ_JAUBPS010000053.1:0-46609 GCF_036700865.1 Microcoleus sp. S13C4 | reverse complement strand
TTGTTCGTAATTCATATTATTAATCTAATTTTTTCTTTTATTTTACCTAGAACGAGCGCACTTTCGCAAGAGGTCTAATGTCGCAAAAAACCCCGTTTCTGCCCACGCACACGTCCAAGACTATTGTTGATAATTCTCGTATTCTCGTTGGTTTAGCGGGCAGGATTTGCATAAGGGCGAGCGCACAATCTGTCAAAAAGTGCGCTCGCCTTCCATTTCCAATATTGGGCGAGAGATATCTTACGCTCATTTTCGAGTACAAACGCTCGCACTTTATGACACAACTCTTATAAATATGACTTTTATGAACTAAATTAATGAATTATATGAATTGACGTTCAAAGAAATTAGTTGAATACTGATTGTAGATAACAACTCTTCGGTACATCTTAGATTAAATCAGGTAGAAAAATATGACTAAGTTAACAGGTTGGTTTCGCAAACTTTTACCCCTAACAGTATCCTTAGCAACAACGATCGCACTAGCAGGCGCGATCGCCCCACCAACTTCTGCACAAGTCAAATCGCCACCTCCGCAACCCCAAGAAGTCCAACCATTGCCAGAAGAAGGGTTTAGCATCCCGATTTGGATTTATCCCGTCGGCGCAATGTTCCTGGTTTTCATCTTTATCCCCAAAATTGGTTGGACTTTAGGCTTGATCGCGATCGGCGAACGAGAAGTAGGAATTGTAGTCAAGAAATTCTCCAGCAAAAACTTACCATCCAGTAGATTGATTGCTCTCGATGGCGAAGGAGGTTTGCAAGCAGATACCCTTCCTCCCGGCTGGCATTTTGGTTATTTTCCCTGGCAATATAGCATTCGCAAAGAACCAGTTGTTGTCGTTCCTCAAGATGAAATCGGTTTAATTATTGCCAATGACGGAGCCACGATTCCTCCCGATCGCATTTTAGGCAAAGTCGTCGATTGCGACAATTTCCAAAATGCCCGCAAATTCCTCACCGACGGTGGAGAAAAAGGACGGCAACTAGCAATTATTACAACTGGTACTTATCGGATCAATACGGCTGTATTTGAGGTAATTACTTCAGCTAATGCCGCTGCAAAAGGTATGGAACCTGCGGAACTTCAACTATACAAACTTGATCCCGATCGCGTGGGAATTGCGAACGTGCTAGACGGGATTCCGATTGATGAAGGTGAAATTGCCGGGCCGATAATTCCCGGTCACGACAATTTCCAAAAAGCACAATCTTTCATCAAGGGTGGCGGGCGCAGGGGCTTGCAAGAACAAGTAATTTTATCCGGTTCTTGGAACCTGAATCCCTGGTTTGTGCAAGTTGAACAGGTCAAAATGACCGAAGTGCCGATCGGCTATGTAGGCGTCGTAATTTCCTATGTGGGAAAATCGCACCAAGATGTAAGCGGCGTCGCTTTTACCCACGGCAATCTTGTCAATAAAGGCGATAAAGGTGTGTGGGTCGAACCGCTTTACCCCGGCAAACATCCCATCAATACAAAAGTGATGAAAGTCGAACTTGTTCCCACTACCGATGTAGTTTTAAACTTCACATCGCGGTTCAGCGGAGAACACGGCTACGACTCCAAGTTAAGTGCTTTGAAATTACTTTCTTTTGACGGATTTACCTTTGAGTTAGAAGTTTTTCAGATCATTCATGTCGGTACTTTGGATGCACCAAGAGTCATTTCGCGGCAAGGTTCCATGCAGAATCTGATTGACCAAGTGCTGCGTCCCATTGTGGGCAATTACTTTCGGAATTCGGCTCAAGAATATACAATACTCGATTTTCTGATCGCGCGCAGCGAGCGCCAAGCAGAGGCGGCAGAACACGTGCGTCAAGCATTGCGGGCCTACGATGTGCAAGCTGTGGACACCCTGATCGGTTTGATTTCGCCACCAGGAGAGTTAATGCAAACATTGACCGATCGCAAAATTGCTCAGGAACAGGAGAAAACCTACGAAGTACAGCGCATTTCAGAGTCACAGCGTCAAGAATTGGTGCGCGCAACTGCGATCGCCAACATTCAAAATCAGGTGGTGGCGGCAGAACAAGGGGTGAAAATTGCTCAACTGAGTGCAACTGCTGCGATCGAACACGCAAGTGGTGAAGCAGAAGGGATTCGGCTGATGGGACAAGCAAAAGCGGATGTTTATCAAGTTGGTGTCAACGCTTTGGGTACGCAGAGTTACACGCTGTTGCAACTGATGCAAGCGGTTTCGGATGGTAGCGTTCGCGTTGTTCCCGATGTCACAGTCAATGGTAATGGCGGTAGTGGGGGTTTGCTGGACGGTTTGATGGCAATGTTGCTGCGGAATGAAACCAGTAAAAATGGAGAAAATGGAGCACAATCACCTGTAATTAATGTCAAAAAATCTAAGTCTGTTGTTGTGGAACCTGTGGCCGAATCACCAGTAGCAAAAGTGCATTCGGTGAAGTCACCGGAGTCTCCTAATCATTCACCAGTTTCTCTGTCTGTGGCTGTTGCTGAGATTGATATTGATTCGGCATTTGGTGAATTGTTAGATATTTGAGTTGATTTGTGCACTTTGTAGAGAGGACGGTTGTCCTCTCTGAAAGCTTTTTGTCTAAAACTTTACTGTTCAGAGAATTAGAGGTGCAAGATTATGACGTTTATGGTTATACAGAAATACGTGAATTTGTCAAGGTTGATGGTGGTAGTTGCTTTTAGTGCGATCGGTCTCGGATCATGTGGAAATGGACTTTCGGTTTTAGCAGCAGAAACGCAAAGCGCAAACAAAACATTTGGTGATTGATGTCGCGAAAAAGCTTCTCTGAGTCCTGAAGCTAAACATACTGTTGAAGTGTTGTTGCGGAAATCTAAGACTACTGAGTGCGATGCGGCTAATCAGAAACTTTCAAGTCTCACAAAACTAGACCTCGATAACAATGACATCAGCGACATCAAACCCTTGGAATCTTTGACTAAACTGACTGAACTAGACCTCAGCCGAAATGAAATCAACGATCTTCAATCATTGCAATCTTTGACTAACCTGACTGAACTCTCCCTCGACAACAATCAAATTAGTGACATTAAACCCTTGCAATCTTTGACTAACCTGAATTTGCTCGTCATTAGGGACAATAAAATCAGTGACATTAAACCCTTGCAGCCCTTGACTAACCTGTTTTATCTCTGCCTCAGCAACAATAAAATCAGCGACATCAAACTCTTACAATCCTTGACTGAACTGGATTATCTCCAACTCATAAACAATCAAATCAGCAACATCCAACCCTTACAATCCTTGACTAGCCTGACTTTTCTCGAACTCAGCACCAATCTAATCAGCGACATTAAACCATTGCAATCCTTGACTTACCTGACTTTACTCAATCTCAGCAACAATAAAATCAGCGACATTAAACCATTGCAATCTTTGACTAAACTTAAGGATCTCGGACTCAGCGGAAATCTGATCGCCCCCAAAACTTGTCCTCTCAAGCCAGAGTCTATCTGCAACTGGGAACTCAGCAATTAAATGCTGCAACTTTACAGTTAAGACAATTAGAGGTACAAGACTATGCCATTTATAGTTGCACAAAAACAGATGAATTTACCATAGCAGTATCGCAACAGGCTGTTGTAGAAGTACAAGGATTAATTGCAACATTTTTTTAAATATGACTTTTATGAACTCGAATATGATGACTTTTATGAGATCAATCAATGAATTATATGAATTGACTTTCAGCGTAGCTTGTTTGATTATGTTAACAGTATTCAATTGAAATTGATTCAAGTTGGTGTCAGTGTTCTCTGGTTATCACTCCAAACACAAACATGAGGCTGCTGGATAACTATATTTTTCGCCGACATAACTTGCTCGATTCACACCAAAAATGGCCGAGTAAACTCATCAAGGAGAATGCCAAATGACTCAACAAAAACCACAGAAAAATAATCCCAACCCGACGGCTTTTATTGTGTTGGGTATAGCGGCGCTGGCAGCACTCAAATTAATTCACGGGCTGTTGGGCAATCGCGGCAGTTACAAACTTAAAGCCGTGTGGAATTGGCTGTGGGGATTGTCCCCTGAATCTGACAGCAAAATGGCGGTGCAAGTTGCCCAAGAATCGCTGCACTCCATGCAGCAGTCGGTGCTTAAGTTAACTGAATCTGTTGCCAAAATTTCTGCAAGTTATCAACAAGCAAAACAGAAATATGACAGCAAACGTCAAGAATTTATGCAACTAGAACAGCAGGCAACTCTAGCTAATTATCACGGCAATGAAGCAGCCGCACGTTTAGCGATGGGAAAAGCGATCGCCATTGACAAATTGCTGCCAACATTAGCAGGACAAGTTGCTCAATCCGAACAAATTTTGATAGCAAATAAGGATAAATTGAATCGCGAACGCCAGCGTTTAGAAACTTACAAAATGGAACTGCAAAACCTCAAAGATTTGTCAGAAGTAAATGAGGCATTAGCGGATATCGCTAAAGTGAACGGCAGCGTCAGTACAGATTCAGCGCAATCGCAATTTGAAGAGGCACAGTCATCCATCCACAAGCGCTACTTGCAAACCAATGCCTTAGTCGAATTATCGGAAAATCCGGCTGAAAAACTGACGGCAGACCTCGACAACATGATGCTGGACGACGAGATTTCTCGCCGACTGCTAGAACTTAATTTGTACAATCAACCGCACGTTTTACCAGTTAAGGAGAATAGGAATTGACCGAGAATTGTAGGTTATTTTATCGTTCCCAGGCTCTGCCTGGGAATACCCGGAGGCTCTGCATCCAAACACCAAACAATATCGCAATAAGAAGAACAAATTATGTCTCAAGATACTAACAAAACAAAAAGTCCGCCGCCTATTGTTTTTATTATTCTCGGCTTAATTGCGTTTGGCGCATACAAGTTCGTTCCCGGTTTATTCAAGGGAAAAAGCTCAGATACATCGGGAGCGATAGCAAATCGCATCAGTTTAGGAAATCAGATATTGCTGACATCCCAAACAACAGCAGCAAAACAAGCCGGCGTTCAAGCTTTTGTCAAGGGAGATTACCAAGCAGCCGTCAAAAATTTTCAGGATTCGCTGCAACAAAATCGCAACGATCCCGAAACCATTATTTATTTGAATAATGCCATTATTTATTTGAATAAGGCCACAGCCACCAAAGGTTCTCCCTTAAAAATTGCTGTCAGCGTCCCCATTGGTAGCAACCCCAATGTCGCCCAAGAAATCCTCCGGGGAGTCGCCCAAGCTCAGGATGAAATCAATACTAGCGGTGGCATCAACGGCGCCAAACTGCAAGTAGAAATTGTCAACGATGACAACAGTCCAGAAGTGGTCAGAGAAGTTGCAAAGACATTGGCACAAGATCAGAATATATTAGCAGTAATTGGACACAATGCTAGCAACGCATCTCTCGAAGCTGCTCCGATATATCAGCAAGAAAAACTGGTAATGGTGACACCGACGAGCTTTGCCAATAATCTCTCTGGATTTGGCAGCTACATATTTCGCACAGTCCCCAATATTAGCGTCATGGCTGCTCCTTTAGCAGAATATGTAGTTAAAACAGAACGCCAAACTAATATTGCGGTTTGTTATGACTCCCAAGCACCCGATAACATATCATTTAAAGATGAATTTGTTGCCTCTCTTACTGCTGCTGGTGGCAAATTAGTTCCCACTGTTTGCGACTTTTCAATACCCTCTTTTAATCCCAACGTTGCCCTCGCCGATGCTGTCAGCAAAGGAGCACAAGCATTGATGCTAGCACCCCACATCGATCGCATCGATCGTGCCATCTCTCTGGCTCGCATCAATCAAGGCAAATTGCCACTATACGGCAGCACTACGCTCTACACCTTTCAAACTTTAAAAGAAGGGCAAAGCGACGTTAACGGCTTAGTATTGCCCGTTCCTTGGCATCCAGAAACCAATCCCGGCAGCCCTTTCCCAGAAAATGCCCGCCGCCGCTGGGGAGGAATTGTGAATTGGCGAACCGCAACGAGTTTTGATGCGACTCAAGCTGTCATCGCTGGCTTGCGGCAAAGCAATACGCGGGAAGGATTGCAACAAGCACTCAGAAATGCGAGTTTTTCGACAGCAGGATCAAGCGAAGAAGTGAGGTTTTTGCCCACGGGCGATCGGGCGGGGAAGCCGATTTTAGTGCAAGTTAAATTAGGAGGAAATACTGGCTATAACTTTGTCCCGCTGCGGTAAGTTTGCTTTCGTGCGATCAAACTAATTATTCTTGTTCCCAGGCTCTGCCAGGGAATGCGTACCCGGAGGAAGAGCCTCCAAACAATATCAAAATAAGGAGAACAAATCATGTATCAAGATACTAACAAAAGAAAAAGTCCGCCACCCATTGTTTTTATAATCATTTTCGGCTTAATTGGGTTTGGCGCATACAAGTTACTTCCCGGTTTATTCGCATCCAAAAGTTCAGATACACCTACATCGGGAACGAGTCCATCGGGGACGAGTCCATCGGGTGCGATCGCAACTCGCATGAGTTTAGGAAATCAGATATTGCTGACATCGCAAACAACAGCCGAAAAGCAAGCAGGCGTTACAGCTTTTGCCAAAGGAGATTACAAAGAAGCTGTTCAAAAATTTCAGGCTTCGCTGCAACAAAATCGCAACGATCCGGAAACGGTAATCTATTTGAATAATGCGAGAGTAAGCGATCGCACTTCTCTGAAAATTGCCGTCAGCGTGCCGAGCGGCAGCAACCCCAACATCGCCCAAGAAATCCTCCGAGGTGTCGCCCAAGCTCAAGATGAAATCAACGCTAGGGGAGGAATTAACGGTGTCGGTTTGCAAGTGGAAATTGTCAATGACAATAACCGTCCAGAAGTTGCCAAAGAAGTTGCAGCAGCATTAGCAAATGACCAGAAAATTCTAGCGGTAATCGGACACAATGACAGCACTGCGTCTTTAGCGGCCGCTCCAATTTATCAGGAAAATAAACTGGTGATGGTGACACCTACCAGCAGTACGAATAATTTGTCAGGTTTTGGCAGCTATATTTTTCGGACTGTGCTAAATAGTGGCTCGACGACTGCTCCTTTAGCAGAGTATATCGTCAAACAAGCAGGCAAAGCCAATATTGCCTTCTGCTACGACTCTCAAGCTGCTGGCAGCGCTTCATTTAAGGATGAATTTATTGCCTCTCTTTCAGCATCAGCCGGCAGATTAGTTCCTATTGTCTGCGACTTGTCAGCGCCAACATTTAATCCCAGCAATGCCATTGCCGATGCTGTTAGCAAAGGAGCAGAAGGATTGATGCTAGCACCCTACATCGAGCGCCTCGATCGCGCGATCGATCTAGCCCGTGCAAATCAAGGCAAATTGGCGCTTTACGGCAGTTCAACTCTTTACACCTTTCAAACGCTCAAAGACGGGCAAAAAGACATTGACGGGCTTGTTTTGGCTGTTTCCTGGCATCCCGAAACTAATCCCGGCAGCACTTTCCCAAAAAATGCCAGTCAGCGCTGGGGAGGAGTAGTAAATTGGCGGACAGCAATGAGTTTTGATGCGACTCAAGCTGTCATCGCTGGCTTGCGGCAAAGCAATACGCGGGAAGGCTTGCAACAAGCACTCAGAAATCCGAATTTCTCAACACCGGGATCAAGCGAGGATGTGAAGTTTTTGCCCACGGGCGATCGGGCTGGTAAGCCGATTTTAGTGCAAGTTAAACAAGGAGGAAGCACTGGCTATAACTTTGTCCCGCTGCGGTAAGTTTGTTAAGTGCGATCGCACTCACATCTTGCACATTCTTAATAAGCCTTTTAGGGGCGGGCAGGATGCCCGCCCCACAATAAAATTCCCTCTTTGTCGAACAGGCATCTTGCCTGTTTTTGAGCATGATTAAAATCTACTTTTCTGTTGGATTAGCAGGAATTTTAAGATAAACTGAAATGAGTAGATTAAAGGAGAGCGTTGTGTATGATCGCGCAAGTTGAAACCAAAACCTACACGGCTGAGGAATATCTAGAATTGGAAATCAATTCTCAGGATCGGCATGAATTTATAAATGGGGAGATTGTTCTGATGGCTGGTGGCGCACCGAATCACAATGAAATTACCAGCATCTTAAATGCTATTTTGAGGGTGAGTCTCAAGGGTAAACCTTACAGTATTTTTGCATCGGATCAGCGGCTTTGGGTTCCGCAGCTTAATAATTACACTTACCCGGATGTGATGGTGGTAGCGCGCCCGATCGAGTTGCAATCTGGACGGACGGATACAATTACGAATCCGCTGCTCATTGCTGAGGTGCTGTCTAAAGGTACTAGAGCTTACGATCGCGATGAAAAGTTTGCTGCTTATCGCAGTATTCCTAGTTTTCAGGAATATTTATTAATCGATCAATATCGGCTACAGGTGGAGCAATACTCTAAAACTGATGCGAATAAGTGGATATTTTCGGAATATAGCTGTATGGGCGATCGGCTGATTTTAACATCTGTTGCTGTGGAAATTTCGCTAGCCGATTTGTATGAAAATATTGAGTTTGGTGAATAGGCGGACGGTTTTTTGTCAAACATCCCAAATAGTGGTAATATTCCCGTATATCGATCGGCTCTGATGGAGAACAGTCATCAGACGTAAGGGGGAAAGTTCGGTGCGAATCCGGCGCTGTCCCGCAACTGTAATGAGATCGTTGGAACTCTGAGTCAGGATGCCCGCCGATTTGTTTACCTGTTGTTTTTCATCTGCGAGGTATGGATGATGGTGAGTTTATTATTTTTAAAATTATTGGATTGGGGTTTTTTAACCGCAGATATCCGCAGATAAACACAGATGAACGCTGGTGTAATTTGCTCTGTGTTCTGAAGCATATCTTATTTTAATGGAAAAAAAATGCGAATTGAAGATAGTGTTTGGCAGGGTAGTTTTGGCTACTGGCAAAACTTGTTTATTCACCAGAATATTTTGCCGATCGGACATACTGCTTGGAATGGCTTTTTGCATCGAGGACGGGGCTTGGTTGCTTGCAAAATTAATACTCCCATTAACGGCTATGTGAATTGGAGCGTAGATACTATCAAGTACGATCTGCTATTTATTTCCGACTTGGAGGCAACCGTTTATTTGCAACAACTAGAAATAGAGGAAAACACTGTTTCAAATTTGCTCCAAATCATTGCTGGCTACGAACCCAAGGAAGCAATTATATTTTTGTCGATCGCCAACGGTCAGATTGATATCAATTTATTGCAAAACTTGGCAATTTCTCCTGTTGAGTGCTATGAACAAGTATGCAAGCGCTGGGAAGAATTTCAACTCTGCCCTAAATCCTAAAACTTACTAAATTTTCCGAATGTCGCAGCCAAAATCCATCGAAATTTCCAAGGTAACTCGCTACCAAAATGCAGCGCTTAATTACTATTTGGGCCTGACAGATTCGCCCTACCTTCACTACGGCTATTGGGAAACCCTACCTGTGCCCGCTGACGAACTAACGATCGCACGATTGCGCCTCGCTCAGCAAGCTTATACTGTAAAACTGTTGGATGCAATCCCCAAAGGCACTCATACGATACTCGATGTGGGCTGCGGGATTGGCGGAAATGCGGCTTATTTGCTCGATCGAGGTTTTGCAGTCGAAGGGCTCGCACCCGATCCGTTCCAACAACAGCGCTTTCTTAAGTGTACGGGCGATCGGGCAATCTTCCACCTCACAAGGTTTGAAGACTTCAAAGCAACCCATTTCTATGATCTTATTCTCTTTAGCGAAAGTAGCCAGTATATGTCGGCTGTTGATATTGCTAACGGTGCCGCCAAAATCCTCAATCAGGGCGGTTACGTTTTGCTGGCTGATATGCTGCGATCTGATGCTAATTATAAAGAGGGAATGTTCTCTAATTGTCATGTTGTTACGGAACTTCATGCAGCATTAAAGCAGGCGGGATTCACTTTAGTAAAAACTGAGGATATTTCCGCCCATATTTTGCCAACAATTGATTTGTATGTCGATACTTTCCGCAGATATGGACTAAATACAATGATCTATGTTGCAGATTTAATTGCGATAACAGTTCCGCCAGTCCACAAATTCCTGCGCTGGATATTTCGTCGCTGGTTCAAGAAGCTGGTGGTTGAAGGATTGGAAGCGGGCAAACTTTTTGAGCAGCATCTCTGTTATGAAATTCAACTTTGGCAGTTGTCAAAATCCGATATAGGCTGACACAAATACAATGGAAATCGGTAATCGGTAATTGGTAATCATTCATCGGTAATCGGTAATTGGAGGCATAGCCTCCGGGTATTTATTCCCAGGCAGAGCCTGGGAACAAGGCTATAAAAAATAAAAAATAACGAATATGTCTGAATGGATTCTCGAATTCGATCGCACTTCCTACTCCTATCCCTGCGGTTCGCGAGTAGCAATTCAGGGTTTAAATCTAAAAGTCCCCGCTGGGAAACGCTGCGGGCTGATAGGTCAAAATGGCTGTGGCAAAACAACATTTTTTCTGTTAGCAAATGGCTTATATCAACCGCAACAGGGAATCATTAGCTGGCAAGGTGAACCCTTTCGCTACGATCGCAAATCTTTGATGCAACTGCGCCAACAAATCGGACTCGTCTTTCAAAACCCCGAACATCAATTAGTAGCTTCGACGGTAGAAGAAGATATTTCCTATGGATTGTACAATTTAGGCTTAAGAGAATCCGAAATTGCTCAACAGGTGCAGCAGGCGATCGAGCAATTCGATTTAAGTCAACTCGCCCGCGAACCAATTCACAATCTCAGTTTGGGGCAGAAAAAGCGGGTTTCCATCGCCGATATCATGGTTCTCAAGCCCAAACTGCTGCTGTTAGATGAACCTACCGCTTATCTCGATCCGCGTCACACCCGACAACTAATCGGTTTACTCCAACAAATTCACAATGCCGGAACCACTATTCTTTTAGCAAGTCACGACCTCGATTTCATCTACCGCTGGGCAGATTGGGTGTTTGTAATGGATCGAGGAAAATTGATTTTAGAAGGAACACCGGAAACAGTTTTTGCTCAGCGGGAGGTTTTGGAACAATTGCAGCTTGGCGTACCGCTGGCGATCGAGCTGATGGAGCAAATAAGAGCCATGTTTCCAACAGACGATCGCTCAAAAATCCCCGCTTTCGAGCAATGGCAACAACAAATTTTACAAGCACGTCGGCTGCTTTAACGAGACTTAGACCATTGATAATGGGCGTTACTGATTCACGGTATGAATCACCTTTGATCGGAAGTTACAAAACTCACTCTCCGAGGGTTTATAGCAATTGCGGAATCTTGAATTCATACCTGTATTCAGCAACGCCCTCGTGGGGGGAAGTTCAGATTACACATTACTAATTATCAAAAATTGATTTAGGAAAAAGGCGATCGCCCCACTGCCGATCGGCACAGTCAGATTGTCAATTCCCAGCTTAGAAACCGACTCCAAAGTAGCAGCAACCAAAGCTACAACAGCCGACACCGCCCAAGTTTGCCAAATATTGCCTTGAACCGCCAGCAAAATCAAACTGCTAACCGCAAAACTCACCAAATACATAGTTGCAGAACCTTCCCAACTCTTCTGAATTCCCCCAACTCGATAAATATGTTTGCCGTATTTCTGGCCGATGACAGCAGCCAATCCGTCGCCCCAAGTCATGACTAAAATGCCCAAAGCAGCGTATTCCTGATGTTGCAGCGGCCAAAACCAAGCCACGAGAACGCTGATACTAACAGCATAGAAAAAAGTCCCCCAACTCTTCCGGTTGATACTGTTAAGACTGGGCAAAATCGGAACTTGGTAAGAAATTAGGGCGATCGCACCTGCTAAAACCCCTGCCGAAATCCCCACCCAACCGGGTATTTCCAGCCACCAAGCCAGCAAAATCACATTTCCAGTACCGATGTGAACAACCTTCCGCGATACCTCAGCATCGACAGAAGTAAAGCGATTTAAGCCCTCAGCTACCAGTAAAATCAAGCCCAGCCAGACTCCCACGAGGGAAATTTGCAACCACACAGTCGGAATTTCAGAAAATATAGACACGATATTTAGGAAAAACTTAGATCGGGCACTGTTTACTACTTTAAACGTAAAGTGCGATCGAGGTTATAACCCCGCAGGCTTAAAGTGGTGCGGGGAGCTGGGTGTTATGTCTTTTTAGGTTGGTCTACTTAAAACCTGTGCTATGCTATAAGCCAGTCTAGGGAAAAAGCTCTGACTATTTTAGTAGAAGAAATTTTGAATACCTTTGAGCGATTAACAGAGTCAGAGCGGTTAGATTTGGTAGGAAAAATTTTGAAACAGACTGTTTATTTAGACTGTCTGCCCCTGTCTGATGACGCTTAAGTTCTGAATGTTGAGGGGTTTTTTCTAGAGTTAGATGAGGAAGAAGCCGAACCCTGGAAGTTGTGAATTTCTCGGAGAATCTGATTGGTATGCAATATGTATTAATCGTTCATGAAGTAGAAAACTATGAAGCTTGGAAAAAGGTATTTGATAATGCTGAAAGCATCCGAAAAGAGGCGGGCGAGCGTTCGTATCAAGTCTTGAAGTATGAAAATGAACCCAACAAAATTGTTCATTTTTCAGTCTGGACATCAATCGCAGATGCTCGGGCGTTTTTTGAGTCGCCTAGACTGGTTAAAATTAGAGAGGAAGCGGGAGTTAAAGCTCCTGAGTTTATCTATCTAGACCAATTAGAATCAGGAGTATTGTGAAAGTAATCAGACTTGGCGGTTGAAACGGCCGCCTATTCTGTAGAAATCCTACGCCTTCACAACTCCCGTTTCAACAACTCCCGCACAAACTCAAACGCCCTTGGACGCAACTCGACGGGCAGCAGCGACAATCCCAAACCCGCCCACATTTTCGCCGTAGAAACAGACTTTCCAGCTCGCACCATCAGGCGCCCTTTTGCAGTTTCACCCACCTCAATCAGCCGCAAACCGAGCGCTAATTGAGTTTCGGCAATCCTTTGGAGCCTGACTCTTTCCAACTTCTCGGACTCAAATTCGTAGCCTGTCAAATAGCGCAATTTATCACTTAAATACGGAATTGCCCGATCGACTCCTTGCTGTCCTGCGTGAAATCGATACTCCATCAACAGCTCCGGTAAGTAATAGCATTTTTTGCCCGAAATCGCAAGTCTTACAAACAAATCGTTATCTTCGCAATTTTGCAAATTCGGCCGCAGAAATCCGACTTCTTCCAGGGCGCGGCGGCGAAATAAAGTTGCCCCTATTTGCAAACTTTGTCTCAGAAAAACTGCGGAGAGCAAATTTTCAATAATTCCAGCCGACAACTCGGTGCGCCCCCAGCGCTGCGAATTGAGCTTTGTCTGGCTTTCGTCAATATAATTGTTAATGTCGATCACCCAGTGATCTGTACTGACAAAATCGATGCTGGGGTCTTTATCTAAAATAGCAGATGTCCGCTCTAGAAATTGCGCGCTGAGGCGATCGTCATCGTCAAACTTGATAAAATATTCGCCCCTTGCTGCCGCAAAGCCCGATCGCATATTATTACTCTTGCCGATATTCTGCGGGTGGCGAATGTAGTGAATCCCGCGATCGACAAATTCCGACATCAACAGAGGAGTGCTGTCAGTAGAACCGTCATCACAGATAATTAATTCAAAATCTGTATAAGTTTGATCTAGCACGCTGGCGATCGCACAAGCCAGCAGATGCACTCGATTGTAAGTAGGAATGCAAACGCTAATTTTCGGCACTAACTTAGACAATTTGAGATTTGAGATTTAAGATTGCAAAAAAATCCTGAAACCATTGATTTTCTTCCTTCTTCCTTCTTCCTTCTTCCTTCTTCCTTCTTCCTTCTTCCTTCTTCCTTCACTCCACAGTTGATTTTAACTCAAACGAGCAGTACATTCGAGAATTAACTTTTGATTCACCAAAGCAAACGGTTGAATTTCCAAAGCGCGACGAAAAGCTTGAATAGCATTTATGTATTCTCCCAAGGCAGCGTAGCACAAACCCAGACCGTGCAACGCCCCAAAATGAACCGGGTTCAGTTTGAGGACGGTTTCGCAGTCCTGGATCGACTTTTTATAATTGCCTTGGGTATAGTGAAGTACGGCGCGCCGGTTCCAAGCTTCAGCAAAATCCGGCGCTTCGGAGATCAGTTTCGTCAGCAAATCCAAAGCGTGGCTAACATCGCCTGCATCCAGTGAAACTTGCGATCGCCTGAGAATTTGCATCCCATACTCACCCTTTTGGTTAAACCAAGTGCGCCAGAGTTCTGTAGTTGCCCGATCGCGCACGCTTTCGTCGGACTTTTTCAAGTCTTCGAGCAGCGCCTTAACAGATAATTCGTCCATAGGTGCGAAGATTGTTAAAAAGATTTTATCAATCAATTTTATCGCGCAAGCGGCAACTTTATTTATTCCACATCCCATGAAGATTTTGATGCTTTCCTCGACTTTTCCCTATCCGCCAAGCCGCGGAGGAACTCAGGTAAGGACGTTTAATTTATTGCTATACTTGAGTCGGCGGCATGATGTAATTCTCGGCACTGTGCGATCGCCCGATGTCACCGACGCACAAATCGACGCATTGCGCCAGCAAGTCACAGAATTAGCAGTTTTTCCTAGCCCGCAAGTACCCCCCCAACCCCCCCTTGTCAAGGGGGGGCTAAGACTCGATCCAGAACCCGATGGGGATTTTTTGCCGGAACCCCTTAACCAGGGGGGGTTCTCTGAAATAATAGGAAAATTCCACAGATTCAGTCGATTTTTGTTGTTCGGGACGCCTCCGAACGTACTCTCAAGCTACTCCCAAGCAATGCAGAATTGGGCAGACGAATTGGTAACAGCAGACAAATGCGATGCTGTCACCTGCGAGCATAGCGTTAACGAGATTTACGTGCGTCCAGAATGGCGGCAAAAAGTGCTGACAGTGGCAAACATTCACAGTTCCGTTTGGGGAACTTGCAGGGAAATGTTAGCAACCGGAACCTCGGAAAAACCGCTGCGCGATCGACTAAATTTACCGCTACTAGCCCGCTACGAAAAACGCTACTGTTCCAAATTCTCCCGGATTGTTGCCACAACATCCACAGACAGAGAGCAACTCCTAGAATTACTGTTGCCTCCGGTTCGGGTGCGAGGAAAACAAGATTTTTTTGTACCTCCCATTGATGTAATTCCTAACGGCGTAGATTTAACTCAATTTCCGTATCGGTCGATCGATCCGGGAGGACATACCTTAATTTTTGCAGGCGCAATGAACAATTTGCCCAATATTGACGCAGCGCGGTTTCTCAGTTTGCAAATACTGCCGCCTTTGCAGCAGCGCTATCCCGATGCTACCCTCACCCTTGTCGGGGCCTCGCCAGTCCCGGAAGTGCTCGCCTTGGGGGAACTTCCCGGAATTCAAGTAGTAGGCCGGGTGCAAAGGGTGGCAGAATATTTGCATCAAGCTGCTGTTTGTGTGGTGCCGATGCGGATTGGTTTTGGAATTAAAAATAAAACTTTGGAGGCGATGGCGGCGGGAACTCCCGTGGTTGGTAGCGATCGAGGTTTGGAGGGTTTAGCCGTCGATGGCGGCCCACAACTGATAAGGGCCTTGCGGGCGAACAAAGTTCAGGAGTATGTTGAGGCGATCACCAGTTTGTTTGAAAATCAGCAGCTAAGACAGGAGCTCTCTGTCAACGCTCGATCGCTCGTTGAAAGCCAATACACTTGGGATATCATAGGTCGGCAGTACGATCGGCTATTGCAATTTTAAACTCTAAATTCTAAAATCTAAATTCTTAAATGGGACGATGGAACAAAAAATTAACCCCTCAAAAAATCGAGCCAAACCCCCAGAAAATCGAAAAGTTGCTCCTCCTCCGACAAGACGCCGCCGCCAAACCCGACGCCCCAAAAATCTTCAAGAGTCCCAGCTTCTAATACCTACTCCCCCAACTCGCGCCAGATATCCCTGGAAAAGACTGATAGCTAATTTGACAGCCCTCAGCATCTTGGGTGGCTGTGCAGCTTTAATGGGAGGCGGCGCTTGGCTGAGTTATCAGCTAATTGTCGATCCTAACGGCAACAAGTTGATCTCTCAGTTTGTACCGGGATGGTCGCGCCTGCCTACAGGTAGCAGAGATTCGATCCAAACTCTCGATCAAATCAAAGCCAGCGTCCGCAAATTGGGATTCGTAACCGGAGAAGCCTTGCCGCTTCCGGTTGATAAATCCGGCGATAATTCTCTTTCCGATTTGCTCTTGCCGGTGATGGTGGAAAGGACGGTTAATGCTTCTACTGTTTGCAAAAATCCTTGCCGTCAAATTGTCGAACTTCGAGTGTACAAGCGGGTGCAACTTCCCGATCCAGATTCCGATAAACAGCAGTATTTTCAGTTAGCCAGTTCTGTGAATCTAGAAGGCCCTGCGGAATCTTTTGTCATGGCTTCTTTAGCTGACTCTACATCTAACAATCAAGCCTCGAATCAGCCGCTACCCCTAACAGACCTGCGCCGCTTTGACGGAAAGCCCCCCGCCTCCGGCATTTGGTTTAATGTCAGCGGTCAACTAAAGCAGGGCGACAAGAAAATTCCCTACGGACAAGTCGTTCGCTACAACCCCAGCCAAAATCATTTAATGCCACTGTTGGAGTGGGCGAGTGCGGCTGGACAACCGCCGAATTGGCAACAAATTGTTAAGGGTTCAAATCCGCAGTTGACGATCGACCAAACAGTTGGTTTAGAGCCGCAATTTACCCTTTATCAAATTGGCCCGCGCAAATTTTTGCCGAACCCCGTTCAGTTAACGCCGATTTCTTTAGAAGAAATTGCTTTCAATGACGAGACTTACAAAAATGGGCTGCGACTTGCCAAAAGCGGGCTGTGGTCTCCAGCATTAAATGTCATGCGTTTGGCGAAGGGGAAAGCCGGCAAAAATTGGCCCGCAGTCGCACAAGCTCAGCTAGAAACGATCGAATTTCACGCTAAAATTACTCGGGCTCAGGCGATTGCATCTTGGGCCAGTCCCGGTCAACAAGTTCTCGCAGAATTGATAGACGGCCGTTGGAGCGAAGCTTTGCAAGTATTTGAAGCCGATCCGAGCAACAGTCACGAAATTGCCACAACCCTCAAAAAGGACAGCGGGCGGATCTGGAACCGCGTAGACGCCGCCTTGAGAGTGAATTCCGCTGACGCCGATGTCAAGGCTTGGGGCGCCCTGATTGTAGCGTCTCAAGACGGAACTCGCGAGGCGATGAATTGGCTCGACCAGCAATCAGATACCGACAGCGACACAAGAAGTCGAATTCGGAATTTGGTCAACAAACTTGAGGAAGCAGTTTCTCAGGCTGAAAATCTAGAAGACCACAAAAGTCAAATTATGGGTTCTGCTACTTTAATTAGCAGTGTCAATCCCGCTGATTGGCTGGAACCAGAACCGAACAACGAGTTAAAATTAGCAGGAGAACAAGTTTGGTATCAGGTGCAGGTAGCGAGTTTTTACGACGGTAGCCGTTGGGTTAATTCGCCCTTTTCAGATGTAGAAGTGCGCTCTTTTCCTGCTACTCAAGTCAAGTGGCTTTGGGGGCGGCTGGGCTTGCAGGCTGACCCCAAGATTAAGATTGAGGTAGCGATGGCTAACGGTCAACAAAGAGTTGCTGTGGGAACGGTGAAAGCAGTGCAGATTCAAGACGGAAGTCTGCGCTTGCTGGCAGCGGTGGACAAGCGATCGTAATCTGGCAGAAAGCCTTCCGCAGAGGGAAAAGTCCCGGAGGCACTCTTAACACGAAGAAACCGGGGTTTTTTACCATTTCTGCCGATTGCAACAGAAGTATTTTCGTAAAAAAAACCCGGTTTCCTTCCACCCGTGGGTCCAAAACTAGGAATAAGGAAAATGCTTTCTTCTCCCCCTCCCGCAACTCCGAAAGAGGCGCAATCTCAAAACTCTTCCCCTCCCCACTTATCGCTCTTGGACAACAATGCAGACAAAAATTTTGTTAATTTAATTAACACAAGTTGCACACAAAAAACCCAGAGATGTCAAATCGCGCCCTTTTTAGAGAGTGCTGCAATCATCTGCCGTTTCACCGCTTTAGCCCAAAGCTCAAACTCCAAACTGTTGATATTGTTGATTTTCACTTCCTCAACAGGCTGAGTTGGGGCTTCTTTCTCTGCTGTAGTCTCCATTGTTTTTTTCCTCGTCCAAAAAATGTTAGTAGTCGATCGCAAACGGTTAGCATCATACATCTATCTTATGAAGTAATTCCTGCGATTAATTACACTAAAGGCAGAGATTTTACCCATAAGATGCAGTAAATACATCTAGATAATGCAATTTACGAATTTAATGTAAGAAAATCCTACAACCCTTGCTATATATAGGCTTTTCCTGACATTAAAATCTTACAATTTACATTGTATGGCACTATCAAACCAATAGTTATGTTAGTTAAATTATTTTTTAATGAATGTATTGGCATATACAGCCCAAAATCATTTTATTGAATTCACAGAGTGCCGTAAAGCCGATCGCCCGCATCTCCGAGGCCGGGTACAATATAGCCGTGCTCGTCTAAACACTCATCAACTGCCGCCGTATAAATCTGCACGTCAGGGTGTTGTTCGTGAAAGTGCTTAAGTCCCTCCGGTGCCGCTAGCAAGCACAAAAATTTAATAGACTTCGGATTAACTTCTTTAAGCCTATCCACTGCCGCCACTGCTGAATTACCAGTAGCCAGCATCGGATCAACAATTAAAACATCTCGCTGTTGGATATCCTGCGGAACTTTGAAATAATATTCGATCACCATCCGAGTTGTCGGATCACGGTACAAACCAATATGTCCTACCCTCGCAGACGGAATCAGCTCTAAAATACTATCTAACAGTCCCTGACCGGCGCGCATAATTGAAATAATAACAATTTTCTTTTCTGCAGCCAGCACCGGTGCATTCATTTTGGCGCTCGGCGTTTCTATTTGTTCGTATTTTAGCGGCAAATCTCGCGTCACTTCATAAGCTAGCAGCATTCCAATCTCTTTCAGCAGTTGGCGAAATTTTGCCGTGCTCGTTTGAGTTTGCCGCATTAGAGTTAACTTGTGCTGTATCAAAGGATGGTCGATGACAGTAACTTTAGCACTCATGTTTTTAAACAATTAATCTGCTTTAGCTTTATTCTAACTTATCAGTCCGTTACGCACTATTGACGCGAAAAAAACCCGGTTTCTAGCGCCGCTGCGACCAAGACTACTTATATGACACCCCTATTTAAAACACCAATACCGCGCGAATAAAATTGCTTCTACACTTGCCTTTCATCCGCCCAGGGCGACACTAATTATCCGAGGTTTGAAAATACACCAATATGTCATTCTCTCCTTTCCTCTCCTTCCTGCACTCTTCCTAAGAAGGCAGATCCGGGTCCAAAAGCCTCCCCGCTGGTTTCGGTGTCTCGCGCTCGCTCCAAGCCCATTAACACAGATCCGGATCTTCGCACCGAAATCTTCCGGAACTTTAACCAACAGATATGAATCTTAAGAAGTATCAACAGAAAACCTATTTTTTCGATTAATTCACTAATCGAAAAAACCTGAATATAAACTGCACATGAGGTCATAAGCTTGGCTTGACTGGCTTTTCATCTTTCAACATGAAGGCGGCAAGATCCAAGTGTAAAAAACATTACCTAAAGTCAGTTCCAATTTTTTAGGGTGCTTTTAACACACAACTGAACTTATTAAGGAGAACATCCATGAAGTTTGTAAAACTATTGCTAGCTACGGCATTAATGACTGCTTCTATTAGCCCCGCCTTGGCTAATCCTGCCGTTCAAATTGTAGGTGCAAGCTATGGCGGTAGTGGTTGCCCCGATCGCTCTGCCAGCGTCAGCGTCAGCCCCGACGGTCAAGAACTCACCATCCTATTTGATAAGTTTGCAGCCCAGGGAAATATCTCAACAGAAACCCGAAAAAGCTGCAATCTGAGCATTCCCATCAAAGTACCCCAAGGCTACCAAATTTCTATCTACGATGCTGATTACCGCGGCTACGTGGCTCCTAAAACCACAGGCAACCTGCGAGCAGAATACTTTTTCGCTGGAGCCCGCGGCCCAGTTTTTAATCGGAATCTCAGCGGCGAAACTAACTACAATGTTCGAGATAGCTTAGCCACTGTAGCTAATGTTTGGTCTCGCTGTGGCGACAGTGTAAATATGCGAGTAAATGCTTCGATGACAGCCCGCGGTGCCGGCACGGCAACCGTTGACTCCTTCGATTTGGCTCATCGCGGTTTAGTTTATCACGTCCAATATCGCACTTGCCGGTAAGCAGCTTGTCGGGAGTGTAGTGTGAGGAATAGTTTTCAGGTTTGAATTTTGAATTTTGAGTTTGAAAAAGGAAGATGGGATAATTTTCCTTCTTCCTTCTTCCTTCTTCCCTCTTCCTTCTTCCCTCTTCCTTCTTCCTTCTTCCCTCTTCCTTCTTCCTTCTTCCTTCTTCCCTCTTCCTTCTTCCCTCTTCCTTCTTCCTTCTTCCCTCTTCCTTCTTCCTTCTTCCTTCTAAAACACAGTGCCGTCACTTTCAATCTGAATTGGCGGTACTCCACCAGCCCTCAGTTCGCCCGCAATTTTCCGCCCCGCCGCCCAAGTTCCTCCTTGCAAAATCTTCACCAGCGGCAATTCTGTCGCACTCAAATGCAGCTTTTCTCGAATAGCTGCGGCAATTTTATCTAAAAGATTCACAGTCAGCGATCGCCATTCTACTATAACTTCCGAACCCGGCAAGTAAGTCTGCTCAAAAATAGCCGAATCTTTTGCCCGCAGCAGCCCGATATCCAAACACAAACCGCCGTTGCGGTACTCCGGCAATCCCGTTAACTCATCCAATCCCGCGACTTCTAAACCAAGTTCTTGCAGCGGTTCCAACAGCGAATAAGTCAACCACTGCGAGAGTTTGTGAAACGGCACGAATTCATCTCCCAGATTTTCTCCTGTTAAAGCCCGATGCCGCCACACATCGCCTAAATTAACGCCACCAATTGCATATCTTCCCGGCCAAATTTCCCCAAAACCTGTCAAAACAGCGCTCAACACGACCGCAGCATACACAGTTTTGACTCCAGAAACCCGATTGTCTAGCAAGTATTTTGCCAAATTGCCCGGGCGCGGGTTTTCACTACCAAATAATAATGGATGCTGGCAAATCGCATTTCCCAAACGCTGCAATAATTCTAATCGGCCTGTTAAACCAACTAGCGGATTGTCTCGACTTACCTGAAATCCAGCAGCTAAGGTTTCTAGTTTTAATTGAGAAAGTCCCTGAGAATCAGCTTGCCAAGGGAAATCGGGATTGCTGGAAAAAACACCTTGACAAAACATCCGCAAGCTGGCTATTGCTAACCCTTCAGAACGGCAGTAAATCAGCCCGGTTTCTGGTTCGCAATACTGCCAATCTGTACCAGCACCGGCATCGAGCAAAACGCTGACAATTGCTAAATCAAATTTGATCTTAGCTTGCTCTATGAGGGCAAATTCTGCTAAAGCTGCATTTAATTCGGCGAGGCGCGGCAAGTTGCCGGCTTCAAAATGTCGCCAGCGACTGTGAAATGGAATGTTAAAATCGGGATACTGTTCCTGCGTTGTATCAATTACATAATTTGCAGCTTTGTCGAGTTGGGATAAATCGACGCGGAAGTAGCGGAGTTTGTCCCGGCTGGCTAAATCAAAAAGCCGATCGCACTTTTTACGAATAGCAACCGGTGTTCTCAGATATTCTACAGTCTCAAGTTCAATATTTTTCAACTTTATACCACCAAACAACGGTAAACATCGTTTTCTTGAAAAAAGTCAAACTGACTGTAATCTAAAAGATTATCTAAAATCACATTTTTATCTAGTTTGATCAGCTTATATTCCCACTTCGAGCCGCTGACTTCGCGTTTTATTTGATCGGAAACTATCACCGAGTTTTTTTCGGTCCTGGGAGATACTATTTTACTTAAATCTTCCAGTCTGTCGGCTATGTTAATATCTTTTCCGTAAGTGCAAGACCTAAATATATATAAATTTCCCTTAGCAACTCCCACCGACAAGCCGCAAGGTATTTGATTGGCGTCAATAAAAAGTTTCCAATTCTCGCACAAACTTTCCATTGCTGCTAAGGCTGAGTGAGCTTCCGGGAAAGTCAACAAATGCGAATCCCCAACAATACTCCGAATTGTGCCACCGTATTCTTCGCAAATTGTTTTTTCAAAAGTATCAAAGTTGGTGAGCAAATATTCAACGTCTTTGATAGAATTAGACTCTTGATAAGCAATAAAACCTCTCAAATCCGCTTTAATTATTGCTTGATTTTTTATGATTCGCGTTTTGTAACTTTGGTCAACTTTGTAGACTTTTTCAGGTTCGCTCATCCCTTTCAAAGAAAACTCGTTGACAAAAGATGTTTGCACTTCGGCTTTGTTGAGCGCCAACCATGCTGCTTGGGACAAATATATTTCATCCGGCGGAGTTACTGATTCTATGCGCGCTGTTAAATTCACCGTATCGCCAAAGATATCTTTATCTTGATGCAAGACATCTCCTAATGTAATCGACACGCGGATAGCCAATCGTTCGTCGTTCGCCTTGCTAGATTGTTGCGCTCTCAATTCTTGCTGCATTTCTATGGCTGCTACCGCCGCTGCTGTGACGCTGGGAAAAATTATCCAAAATGAATCACCTTCCCCTTTAATCACGCTGCCTTCATTTCTGGCGCTAATATCTGAAACAAAATTTTTATGCTCGTTTAACAAACTACTCAAGTCCGACTGAGATAATTTTTTGACTCTGGCGGTATATCCGCAAATATCTGTTTTTACGATCACACTAGAACGCAAATTAGCCATAACCTACCCTGACTGATCAAAAACCAGCAATAAATTTTATTTAGCAAAGACGCGATTGTTCGCGTCCCATCGGTCGCGTCTTTGCCCTCTTAATCTCCTAAATCGCGTCCGATCGCTTCTGCAAGAATTGTAGCATCTGGCACAGGGTCGGGCGTGTAGTAGCCGGCAGCTTTTTTGGCGACAATTTCGACTTGTGCGTCTGCGGGAATCCAATCTTCAGGAATGGGGATGCGATCGACCACCTGAATCCCAGAATTGATAATCGCATTGTATTTCATATCGCTCATCGAAACTAAACTGTCTATTCGAGAGATCCCCAACCAGTGCAGCACGTCTGGCATTAGTTCTTGAAACCGCATATCTTGAACTCCCGCAACGCATTCAGTGCGCGTAAAATAGGCATCAGCGCGATCGCCGCCTTCCTGCCGTTTTCTGGCATTGTACACCAAAAACTTAGTCACTTCCCCCAAAGCTCTCCCTTCCTTGCGGAAGTAAACTATTACCCCAGAACCGCCTGATTGTGCCGTTTGGATGCAAATTTCAATCCCGTGTACCAAATAAGGGCGACAAGTGCAGATATCGGAACTGAAGACATCTGAACCGTTGCATTCATCGTGTACCCGTACCGCCAACTGCTTATCCGGGTCAGAAATATTCGCGACATCGCCAATAATATAAACCGTAGTTCCGCCAATTGGCGGCAAGAAAACGTGCAAGTCCGGCCGCGTCACTAAGTCCGAGAACATTCCGCCTGTTTGCTCGAACAGGACACGGCGAAGAACGCTTTCTTGGGCCCCGATCCGCCGAGCAATTCCTGGCAAATACCACACCGGATCGATCGCAATTTTAGTTACTGCTAAATTGCCACTGGGTTTGACTATTTTGCCATCAATTTGCACTCGCCCCTTAGCGATTGCATCTTGTAATTCCGGCATATTAATATGAGCTTTAGTGACAGCAATTGTGGGTCGAATATCGTATCCCTGGTGGAACAATGAAGTATAAATTTCGCTGACTAATCCTCCAAACGGATCGAGAGAAACAATTAAATTAGGATCGCCCCAACTCGCGTGCGGCCCGATGTGTGCGGCCGGAGAGGTGTTGGTAAAATCCGGGCGGTGATCTGCTTGGAGTGCGCCGGAAGCAACTGCTAGCGCGCGATAAACAGAGTAGGAACCCGAATGAGTGCCGATCGCATTCCGGTGAGACGATTTGGTGAGGCTACCAATCACAGGCCCCCGTTTCAGCGGATCGATTTCTCCCCAGTAAATGGGATGAGGTTTTGTGCCGGATCTGTCGGGATGGGATGTTAAAACTATATGCTTGGGTTTTGACACAGTTGTTTTTGGCTCTTGCTATGGATGCTGCTGTTAGTTGAAAGTGAAATTGCAATTTGAAGCAGTGATTTATGATAGCAAAAGGATTCAGGCTCTGGAAGTATCCGGCATAGCCATACTCGTGACGCTGACTTTCGCGCTGTCCTGAAAATATAAAAATTTTGCATAAATGCTTCAGTGATTAGGGCGGGAGTACCAACAGCAAAGCTACCTATTTAATCCAAGTTTCTCTAGCATTTGTATTTTCTTTCTGCATGATATTTGTTTAACTAACCGCAGAGGGCGCAGAGGGCGTAGAGAATCTAGAAAAGAGAGAAAGAGGAAAAGAGAGATTTTCACAATTCCTGCAAGGGTTGCTATAGTTACAACTGGTAGCGCTGAATTATCAAGAAAATACATACTAACTCACAAAATTAATGTTGCCAAGTACATCTAATTATTTGCTCAAAGATGGTCGCGTACCCGCATCTCTTCTAGAGATGAAATCGATCGCGCCCTCAGCTTCTACTGTGGCGACAACGGGGACTGAGAACAATTTTTGTTTGGTGGATTTGGAAATTGCAGCAGGGGCGATCGCCAAAATTATCCCAGCAGGTACAAAACCTGTATCCTCCTCTGGAGATATCTCAGTTGTAGATTTGCAGGGAGGCTTAATCTGGCCTTGTTTTGTGGATATGCACACCCATTTAGACAAAGGCCACATTTGGGAACGATCGCCCAATCCCGATGGCACTTTTGCAAGCGCGATCGAAGCGGTAGGCGCTGATGCTCAAAAAAACTGGAATGCAGAGGATGTTTACCGGCGAATGGAGTTTGGCCTCAAGTGCAGCTACGCCCACGGAACCAAGGCTATCCGCACTCACATTGACAGCGCAGGGGAACAGGGAACCGTTAGTTTAGCAGTATTTGAAGCGCTGCAAGCCGAATGGGGCGATCGGCTGATCTTACAAGCAGCTTCCTTGGTTTCCCTCGACTATTACCTGACACCTGCCGGCGAAAAATTAGCCGATCGCATTGCCCAAATTGGTGGCCTTCTCGGCGGCGTCGCCTATATCAACCCCGACTTAGACAAACAACTCGATCGAGTTTTTGCCTTAGCCAAAGAACGAAATTTAAACCTCGACTTCCACACCGACGAAAACGACGATCCAAAATCAACAACACTGCGAGAAGTAGCAAAAACCGCCATCCGTCATAATTTTGCAGGTCAAATTATCTGCGGACACTGCTGTAGTTTAGCCGTACAACCTCCCGAGTTAGTAACAGAAACTCTGGAATTAGTCAAGCAAGCAAATATTGGCATTGTCAGCTTGCCGATGTGCAACCTTTACCTACAAGACAGACAATCTGGGCGTACACCGCGCTGGCGGGGAGTCACGCTGCTGCACGAACTCAAAGCAGCAGGAATTCCCGTTGCAGTTGCTAGCGACAATTGTCGCGATCCGTTTTACGGATTTGGCGACCATGATGTTTTGGAAGTTTTTAATATGGCAGTCCGCATCGCTCATTTAGATAGGCATTATGGAGACTGGCCCTGTGCAGTTACAAAGACTCCAGCCGCTTTAATGGGATTGCCAAAATTAGGAAAAATTGCCGTTGGTTTACCTGCTGATTTGATTTTGTTTAAGGCGCGGAATTTCAGCGAATTGTTATCTAGATCCCAGGGCGATCGCACAGTTTTGCGACAGGGCATTAAAATTGATACAACTTTGCCCGATTACCGAGAACTAGACGACTTGTTAGCAACTTAAACTTATAGCAATCCTCACATCAACTGTGAACTCTTTCTCTTCTGTTCTCTTCCTACCGTTCGGGAACGGCTTCGCCGAACGCGTCCTTCGCGTCTTCGCGGTTCGTTCAAAAAAAATCTCTTTCACCCACAATTGATAATTGATCTCTTGTCAATTGACAAGAGATTTGATATAAAGATAAAACTGATTTGAGTGAGGATATTTTAAGTGAAAGCAGTTATTTTATTATCAGGAGGGCTGGATTCCTCAACTGTTTTGTATCAAGCCAAAGCCGACGGCTGCGAGTGTTACGCTATTTCCTTTGACTACAAGCAAAGACACCGGCGGGAGTTGAAATCAGCAAGGGCGATCGCACTTTCGGCGGATGTTAAGGCGCATCAGGTGGTAAACTTTGACTTGACGCTTTGGGGCGGTTCGGCTTTGACGGATGATGAGATGGAATTGCCGATCGACCGCAATCTTGCAGAAATGTCTCAAAACATCCCCATTACCTACGTTCCAGCTAGAAATACAATCTTTCTCAGCTTTGCCCTCGCCTACGCAGAAACTCTAGAAGCTCAGCGAATTTACATCGGTGTCAACGCTTTAGATTATTCCGGCTATCCCGACTGTCGCCTCGATTACATCCAAGCCATGCAGGAAGTATTTCGGTTAGGAACCAAGCAGGGAAGAGAAGGAGAAGCTATTAATATTGTAACACCTTTAATTGAACTTAAAAAAACCGAAATTATTCAATTGGGCAACAAGTTGGGAGTACCTTGGGAGCAAACTTGGTCTTGCTATGCAGGCGGCGAAACTGCGTGCGGTGTTTGCGATTCTTGTCGGTTGCGGCTGGCGGCTTTTGAGGAATTGGGATTAAAAGATCCGGTGTCTTATGCTTAAACAGTATTCCGACTCGGCGGTTGAAAGCACTCCTCCATAAACTATCGTCCCTCTCTAAGAGACTACAGAATAAACGGGGTTACTAACTCAGATTAGGTATAAAAAGTTGCGCTATTTTGCTCGCCCTTTTCATCAAAATCTTAATGAGAAAAATTTCCCACACTACTCAACCCGCTATTCTTTCGCCCTTTTGCCCCAACTTCCTCATCCGCTGCTGCAACTGCACTCAAAGCTCGATCGCCCGCAGCTCCTGACAACAAATGAATTTGAAGTTGATCCAACCGCGGCCCGGCTCCAGAAACAACCGTAAGTTCCACATTTTCTCCGCGCCAAACTTCCCCAACGGCCGGCATTCTTTGCAACTGATAACTTAAAAAACCCCCAATAGTTTGGTATTCATCGGTTACTGGCAGATCCAAATTCAATATTTGATTCACATCATCTAAATTTAACTGCGCTTGCACTAAATAAGTGCGATCGTCCAATACTTGCAAAGCAATTTCTTTACTGTCGGGCGACTCGTAGCTGCGGCCGATAATTTCCGCAATCAAATCCCGCAGTGTAACTAACCCGGAAATGCCGCCAAATTCATCAACTACGATCGCAATTTCTTCCGACGAACTCTGCATCAAAGGCAGCAGTTCCCCCAGCAGCATCATCTCCGGCACAAACCTCACCGAACCCATCCAATTTAAAATTGGCGTGTCGGGAGATAGCAAACCTTCAGCTAGAGGTTTCGCAAGTTGTTTGAAGCCAATAATGCCGAGAATATCGTCTAAAGAATCTCCCGTCACGGGATAAAGGGAGTGGTTAGAAATCGCCATTTCGTCGAGCAAAGTTTGAAAGGTTGCCGTCTTGGGAAGTGCGACAATGCTAGGCCTCGGCACCATTACTTCTTCTACCCAAACTTCGCCAAATTCAAACACGTTGTTGAGCAATTCTCGCTTTTCTGCTTCCAAGCCGCTGGATTCGCTGGAAGTAGCTATAATTAATTGCAGTTCTTCGGGAGTAACCGGCCGGTGCCTTAGATCGTATTCGATGCCCGCAAACCGCAAGAGCGATCGAGTAGATTGATTGAGAAACGACACAAAGGGCTTGAACAAACGGGAAATCAATAAACTCGGAGGCCCTAAAGTTCTGGCTAGCTGTTCGGAATACAGTAACGCTACAGATTTGGGAAAGAGTTCGCCCAGTACGATTTGCAGGTAAGCTAGCAACAAAAAAGTTACTATTGGTATGCTAAAAGAATGGGCGATCGCCGACTTGATGTAAATTGGCAGTGGCAAATAGCCGATCGACATTCGGACTAGCACGGCGATCGTACTTTCCCCAATCCAGCCGAGAGCTAAACTAGAAAGAGTGATTCCTAACTGCATTGTCGAGAGCAATCGCTCAATACTTTGCTGCAAAGATTGCACCGTTAAAGCTGCAACGTCGCCAGCTTCCACTAACTGATTGATGCGCGATCGGCGTACCGTCACCATCGAAAACTCAGCCGCCACAAAAAAAGCATTAATCGCAATCAGCAACAGCACTGACAGCAACCGCGACAGCACCTCTGTCAAACTCATCGCGGGTAAATCAGATATCTCCTGCACTCTCGCCCCTAAAAGTGACACAATGCTCCCTAAAAAAACTTTCTCGATCAAACCTGAGAATCCGTCTGCACGTTTGGTCTTCTTTTATTTTACTTCGCCACTGGAATGCCAGATATTTGCAACTGAAGTTTTTGACCTGGATAATCTGTCAGCGTCAGCGAAACTTCCTTAGCATTTTCCAGCAAAGCTGTGGGAATACTCACCGTACCGTAAAACACCTGCCCGTTGGGGGGGAGTTCCGACGGCAAATCCTCGGCAGTCGCGCTCAGGGCCCGGCCACGATCGTCAGTGACGTTCAAGAAACTGTAGAGAAACCTCACAGCTTGGGAGCCTTCATTTTTCATGCTCACGTCTAGCAGCATGGAATTGTTGCGCTGACTGGCCGCGCTCACTTCCAGGGTTATTCCCCCGTCGCGACTGTTCAGGGGAAACTTGGCGCTGGCATTTTGTGCAGCCGGTTTTTTGGCCGCGGCTGGTTTAGAGCTGGCCTTCTCTGTTTTAGTATTTGCCCCGGCCGTTGTTTTTTCTGGATCGCGACCTTCTACCCGTGCTTTGACGGTTGTGAGAATGTCTTTTTCTTTCAAAATGCTCACTTGGTCTTTGCTAGCCGTCGTTCCAGGCTTGCCGCTGCCAGCATTGTTGCTGGGGCGAACGTCGGGTTGAGTCGTTCCTTTCAAGGCTTCGCGACCTATAGTAAATCCCCAAACAGAACTCGTCACGCCTGCTCCAAACATCAGAGCGAGCAGAATTAGAGTCAGCACTACTGTCGAATTCACTGCCATTGCCTATAAGTTTATGCCGAGTCGTAGAAACTGCTTTGTCCGGTCGATCGGCTCCAGCACATTGGCTAACAGGCGATCGGAACTCAGCAGATCTAAAGATTTTGATTTTTGTTCTCTAGTTCTAGCACGGACTGGGAAATTATGTTATACTTCATTTTCAGTTAGGTCGAACAAATCGATTTAACGGCAGTTGGCCGAGCGGTTTAGGCAGCGAACTCATAATTCGCCCCAGGCAGGTTCAACTCCTGCACTGCCGATTTTTAATAACTTAGGACGCTCCGCGCGCGAAAAACCGCGTTTCTTCGTAGATACTTGGTTGCTCAAGCCAATATTCTTGTAGAAACCTGGTTTATTTTGCCAAAAATCGGTAACGACACTAAAAATCCGGTTTCTGCCCGCTGCGACTTTGATGATAAAGCGGCTTTTTTTACCGTTTCTGCTGGCGGCAACGAAGTATTGCTGCCAAACAACCCGGTGGATTGCCACCCGTGCGTCCCAGACTCTCAATCTTTTTGTAGGGCGTTGCTCCTAGCGCGCCCCAAATATACTAATTTAGTCGAACAGTCAATCGATTTTAGATTTTAGATTTTAGATTTTAGATTGAAGCATTCACCCCACCGATAAATTCGGGGGCTTGTATCCTGGATGCTTTTGGTCTGTTTTGCCCCATCTCAAATCGTATCAACCCTTAATTAACTCCACTCCGTCCCGCCCGTCGAGCTCTTGAACGTAAACCTTAACTTGTTCTTCCTTTGCAGTCGGCAACTTTTTACCTGTAAAATCCGGCTGAATCGGTACTTCTCGGTGACCACGATCGACTAATACCGCCAACCAAATTTTCTCCGGCCGCCCATAATCGTTTACCGCATTCAAAGCCGCTCGACTCGTTCTGCCTTTATAGATAACATCATCTACCAACACCACGGTTTTGCCCGTCAAATCGAAAGGAATTTCTGTTTTAGCCGGTGTCCGCATCGCAACTCGATCCAAGTCATCTCGGTAAAAGGTAATATCCAAAGCGCCCACGGGTACTTTGACTTGTTCGAGGACTTCAATTTGATCTGCCAAAATTTGAGCTAAAGGCACTCCTCTACTATGAATGCCCAACAGCACTAACTCCGAGGGATTCCCTGATTTTTCGACAATCTGGGAAGCGACGCGGGTGAGACTGCGCCTCACTTCATCAGGGGATAAAATTTGGATAATTTTAGTCATTGTTTGCTGCGAGCTAATTGTTGGCGGTTGGCGGATCGAACAATTTTAGATTTTAGATTTTAGATTTTAGATTTTAGACTGACTTGACAAATGAGACATCTTGCATTCATTCGCTCTCCATCGCAAATTATCTGCGTTTCTCTGTGTTTATCTGCCATTATCTGCGGTTTATGTATCAATCAAAAATTTGTGCAATTGCTCGTCTATGAATCTGGGAGTGGAACGATTTGGAATTTGAGCTTTGAAATTTTAGATTGACTTGATAGATGAATCTGGGGGTGGGAACTACTAACGTCAAAAGTTTTTTTGCTCTCCCAGAGTCCTGTTGAGAGCTTGTATCTGTGGTCGGGTGCAGTCAGCAGTTACCGGCTCAAACATAATAAGCTATAAACAAGCAATGATAGTCCCAACCAAATCAGAAAGCAATACCGAGTTAATTGCAATGCTTGGCAAATTAGCGGCGCTGTGATCGGGTGAATCGGCTCCCCTAACAGCGGTTTGTGTTTGAGAACTCCGCGATAGGAATTAGTACCTCCTAGTTGCACTCCCAAGATGGCGGCGTAAACGCACTCGCTCCAACCGGAATTGGGACTGGCATCTTTAACAGCATCTCTCTGACAAATCTGCCAAATGTAAATCGGTTTGCCAGATATAACGGCTAAAGTAATCACTGTTAGCCGGCAAGGAATCCACGTCAGCACGTCTTCTAGTTTGGCGCTAAACCATCCTAAATCTGTGTATGGCGCTTCTTTGTAGCCGATCGTAGAATCTAATGTGCTGGCTGCTTTGTAAGCGATCGCCAAGGGGACGATCGCACTTGCCCACATCGAGTTAGGATCGATCGGGCGATCGGTAAAACTTAATAATAGATGCGGCAGACCGAACCCAACTAACGCATAAAATAGCGGTGCTGTCACACCATCGACTGCATTCTCTGTTACAGTTTCTAACAATGCTCGCAGAATTTCTGGCTCGGATAAGTTTTCGGTATCCCGGCCGACGTAAAGGCTCAACCGTTCTCGCGCCTTGACTAAATCTCCAACATTTAAAGGTGCTAGCACATCCTCCGCAGCCGCCCTCAAACTGCGACCTGCAAAACAGCTTGCCAGCAAAATGGTGTCTAGGGCAATACCTAATAGAGGATGCACCCAACTAGCAGCTTGGACGATCGACCAACTGACAGTATAACTGCCTAGAATCAGCCCGATCGCTAGTATTGTACCAGCACATCGTAGCAGCAGTTGGGGCCGAGCTCCAGCGGGACGATCCGCTGCTTCAGGCATTTTGCCTGCGGGATTATTCCATATATTAAAGACAAGTCGAGTATAGCGGTCGATCGCCCAACCCATCGCCTGCACTGGATGCGGCCAACCCCAAGGATCGCCGATCGAATAATCCAACACCGCAGCTAAAATCAAAACAGGAAATTCATCCGGCATCATTATATATTGTGTCAAACTTGATAGTCCGTCAATCGATTTTAGATTTTAGATTTTAGATTAAAGAATTGAAGAAAGCGACCCCACCGATCAATCCGGCGACTTGCGATGGGGAGCGAGGAGCTTTTTTGTCGCTCCACGGATGAATCCAGGGGCCCGAACCATCTTCCTTTATTGTCAGAGCAGGAGCGATCGTCGCAGAGAGCAGATTTTAACTCCTGCTACCCTTGCGGACTTGGATTGTTTGAGGGGCGATTTTATAGTAGAAGGAAGAAGGAAGAAGCAATAAAGGCAAGGGTTTGAACAGTTCAAAACCTCATCATCAGGCGTGGTTGCTATAAATGCTGAGATTACTTTAGTCGCGAAGCAAGTGTACATTCTGCTCCCAATTAACACCGTCAAAGGGTAGGATCTGAAAGTGTTCGATGGCATCTGAGTCAAGACAGCGGACGTTGACATCGAAATGATCGGGATGCGATCGGGGGCGATAGAACGAGTGAATGCCACAAATTCGGCAGAAAGTATGTTGAGCAGTTCCTGTATTAAATGTATAGGTGGTCAAAACATCTTCGCCACTGAGCAAGGTAAAACGTTCCGGCGGCACAATGAGGTGCAAAAATCCTTTCTTTTTACAGATAGAGCAGTTGCAATCAGATGCTTCGTGTTTGTCAACGGCGACACGGAAGCGGACAGCTCCGCAGTGACAGCCGCCAAAGTAGGTAACAAGTGTTGCGTCCATGTGTGATTGCTGGCGATCGAATGAATGAACTTACCATTTAAATGATAAAGCTAGTTTCTTCCCCAAGAGCCGCTTGCCAACTGCGGACATCATAGTATAAGTCTTCGAGGGAAATACTGTACAGCGCTTCGGCAAGTTTTTTGTGCAATCGGTTCCACAAACTGAATGTTACCCAGTCCTCTGCTTGCGTCGCGTCGGGAAAATGTCGAGGTAAAGGTTCAATAGTTTCACCTACAGCCTCTAAGATTTGTCCTAAAGAGATTTGAGCTGGCTGGCGGGCTAATTGATATCCTCCTTGGGAACCCCGAACAGATTGGACTAAACCGGCTCGTCGCATTTCAATCAGCAATTTTTCTAGATACGGAGCCGGTAACTCCTGTCGCTTCGCTATCGATTTCACCGATGTCGGGCCAAAGCGAGGTTGCAAACTTAGATCCAGTAATGCTTTGACACTGTAGTGTCCGCGTGTCGTTAACTTCATGGGATTTTAAGAGTGGGGCAAATATTCAGCTAGCTGATAGCTGATAGCTTATGCTACCGAGTTTAGAGATTGCTCGCACCGGCTGCCGCTACTCCTTAAGAAAGACAGCAGGTTGTTAAAAATATTTAGATAATAGTGGTTAACAATTGAGCCGATCGGTGTAATATAGTTTTACGACCAGCTATAAAGCTAAAGTTTCTTGGTCTAACCAAAAACCAACCGAGAAAAAATCCGTACACCAGTTGAATATTTCAGGACTCAGTAAATGGCTAAAAAGAAAAATATCGAACCCCTTGAAGGCGAAGATCTGATCAAAAAGGTCAAAGACCTAGAGAACCTTACCAAGGAAGAAAAAGCTAGAGCCTGTGGCTACTACACCGTTACCAAGAACGGCGTAGAACGGGTCAACATGATGAAATTCCTGAATGCGCTGATTGATGCAGAAGGCATTCAGCTAGACGGGAAGCAAAACGGCAATGGACGCGGCGGACGCTCTGCCAGCTATCGGATTAGCGTTCAATCTAACGGCAACTTACTGATTGGAGCGGCCTACACCAAACAGATGGAACTCCAGCCGGGAGATGAATTTGAAATCTCTCTGGGACGCAAGCACATTCACCTGCGCCAAATTGATCGAGAAGAAGAAGAAGAATCCTAGGCTTTTACGACTTGCTTTGACTTCTTGCTTGAACTGGTTGGTTTGACTTCAAGCATTGACTGCAAGCAGAGAGTTGGCTCTGAAATCTTTCTGTGAGCCTAAAAAAGTATGGCTTCTATAGATGGCAATGGCTCGACAAAAGCCAGTGCCACCACTTTATATTTTCCGAGAATACCTATTCTCGCCCCTCGCTATATCCGTTTGGACAAGCGGGGGATTTTCCGCGTAGCTGTTGAAGAGAAGTTATGCAGCCAATTGTGTACGGGATTTAACGGATGTAATTGATGAACCGAAGAGGTTTTAAGGAAGAATTAGGTTTGGTTGAGGTAGGAAACCCACCACAGCCAGAAAATGGCAGAGGTATTCTCAGCTAACAGTGCGTCATACCCGTTGAAAAAAAGAATGCAACTGTAGCGAAGCTCGAAAGCACGAGCTTGATCATTCATTCCGAATTATTTAACCTAAAATCTAAAATCTAAAATCTAAAATTTTATGTGTCTGTGTGGGAGGGGTTTTGAAGGCAAGGAAACGCCTCGATCGCCCGTAAGTGAAATTACAGGCTGGAACAGTTAAAGTGTTAGGGAGCAATTAGTCATCAGCCTATGCCGTTGGCCCGATTCGCGAGTAAAACTTCTCAACACCAAACAAAAATCCCCCTGCGTCGCCTTCTAGTGGCCTCTTTTGTGCTGTAAATCGTCGCAGCAGTCGGGATTGTCGGGTATCTGTCCTTTCGCAACGGAGACAAAGCAGTCGAAGAGCTCGCCGAGAAATTGATCGCGGAGACAGGGAAGAGAGTTGAAGAAAAGCTGATTTCTTTTCTCGAACATACCCAGTGGGTAAATCAACTTAACGCTGAAGCGATCGACCGCAGTGAATTAAACTTACAGTTAGAAAGGCCCCAGCCTCGGGGAGAAAAGTTCCTTTGGTAGCAAATGCGATCTTTTCAAAGCATTCAGTGGATATCCTTCGCTACAGGAAAATCAGGAGAATATCTCGGCAGTTGGCGCAACCACATCGACAACAGCTTGCCAATTGTCGCAGCCTCGAAGTCTACCAACTCTCACAACATATACTAAGCTACAGACAGCCTAGGTACTCGCACCGCTAAATTAAAGGCAGAACCGGCAACCTACGATGCCCGCCTGCGCCCTTAGTACAAAGAAGCTGTCGCAGCGAACAAACAAAGCGATTTGGACGAGTATTTATCCGGCTTTTACTCCTGGGACTGTTTTTATTGCTGCCAGCCAACCGATTGGCGATCGAAATGGTAAATTGCTGGGAGTTAGTGCCGTAGACTTTTCGCTCTCGGAGCTTCAGCAATATCTCGCTCGCATCAAGCTTAGCAAAACGGGACAAATTTTCGCGATCGAACGATCGGGCTTGCTGGTTGCCAGTTCAAGTCAAGAATCACCCTTTAGAAAGATGCGAGGAAAGCAGCAAGCACAATCAACTGAATGTTTGAGAGAGCCAAACTCCTGTCATTCGCACCGCAGCCGAGTATTTGTACGATCGCTTCGGGGGCTTTGGCGACATTAAGCAGCGGCAGCAACTGAAATTTAGCCGATACGGGCAGGAATATTTTGTGGAAGTGGTGCCGTTTTCTGATGTTTACGGTTGAAAGTGGCTGATTGCGATCGCAGTTTCCGAATCCCATTTCATGGCGGAAATTAACAAAAATACCCGCCCTAGAATTTTACTTTGTGTGGTGGGGCTGCTGCTATCGACAATTGCCGGAGTGATGACAGCTAGGTGGGTAACACTGCCGCTGCTGCGACTCAACGAAGCCGCTAAAGATATCGCCGCCAGAAAGTTCGATCGCGCTTTTGCTGTCAGTAGGCTCGATCGAGTCGGCGAATTAGCGCAGTCTTCAACGAGATGGCACCTCAACTGAAAAAAGTTTTTTCCAGCTTTGGCAGAAAGTGAAGAAAAATTTGCCCAACTGATATAAAATTTACTGGTTGGAGTATCCGCGATAATTCCGGGCGGCGCATTTATTTTCATTAATGTGGCGGGAGAGCAAATATTGGGTAGGGGATAAATGCCCGATGCTAGCGCCCAAGAGCTACCACAAGCCGATCAAACTTATATAAATTAGCGCACACTCTTCCCGGAGAAGTTTGGATAAACTAATCCGCATTTAAATTGCAGGGTAAAAGAAACTTTCACTCTTGTGGGGAGTAGGGGTTGGACCCTAAAGCCCGCCCTCAACCTACAATTTAAATGCAGTACAGCTTACCCTATAAACTTGCTGTCGGGTTCCCAAGCCGCACCTAATGACTAATGATTGATGAATCATGACTAATCTTTATCTTTTCTGAGCTGTTTGTGTTGAGAAAAAACACGACAGTTATTGAGGTCAATAAACAACTGTTCTTCTTCATGCTTTTCGGACATATTCACTAAATTATATTGAACATTTTCTCCATAAATAGTTAGAGCAATTTGGGTTACTTCTAAAAACTTAATCAGCCACTGACATTCAGTATCCGAGTTATCTTGATAGTATTGAATTAATCGAGCGCAACAAAGTTCTACGTAGGTTCGGGAATGCGGTGAAATCAAAATAATTTTGAGAATTAGAATTGCTAGTGTTAAAGGATTTAGTTGAGTGGCGAACAGTAGAAATAAGGCTGTTGGTTCCCCAGAATTTTCCACAGTCAAACATTTGATTAGATAATTGCAAGTTCTGAGATGCAGGCCGCTCTTCAAAATTTCTCCGTCATTTTCTGGATGAAAAATTTCTAAAATATTAATTATTTGGGCTTGGCAAATATCAGTAGACAAAAAATTACCTTGGTAATCAAATAAATACTTAACCAGAGATTCCTTAAACTGCTTGTAGGTAATATTTTGACTCTGACTCAGAAAAATATTGGCTAAGCTGCGATAGCTGAAGGCTCCTCGATTGACTAAAATTAGTTTGATTAAACGCAGGGCTTCATCTCCTAAAAGTGTGGGATTATGATAATTTTTTAATTGGGATGTGGCAGACTGAGAGCGAGAGGTATACATTGCTAGGTCAAACTTGTACTTTTCTTTGAGCTGTTGCGACAATAGTCTGGCAGTTTGGCGTTCTTCGGGGGCGTTGTTAGCATCTAGATATTGAGCGGCTAGCAAATAAGGCTGATACCGAGAAGTCCAGTGATTTTGTAGCGACTGGTAATCCGCGTACTTTAATACAAATAACTTGAGGTCTTCATAGTCTTTGCTGCTGAGAAAATTTGTCAGCCACCCTCTCAGTATTTTGAGAGAATTGTCCGGGTGGGGCTCGCTAAAGGTTCTCTCGCTAAGAATTTTAATTAAGTCGCGAGCAAATTGGTATTGCCTCTGAGTGATCCAGTTATTTAATAAGATGTAACAGCAGCGTTTAAATAAGTTGTTAAATTCTAGTTGACTGTCAAATTCACTTATTGTGTGTAAAGCTTGAATTAATTTGGGGTGGGCGGGAGGAGTCAGGTAGATAAATATTTTTTTAAAGTGCTGCAAAACTACTTCGGCTTTCGAGTTTTTGATATGATATATAAAAAAATTGTAAATAATATCTTGAGATGCTGAAACAGTCAGCTCAGAATTGTTTAATTGAGCTGTTGGTTGAGGCGCGATCGCCTGGGGTAATATATTGTTTGTGAGAGCAGGCAGAACTTTTGACTCTGTGGTTTCGGATTGGGAGGAAAAGTGCTGAGATGGCATAGCGTCCTCGCTCAGATGATCGATAAACTATTATAGTTACGATCCTTGATTTGCAGCTAATAATTTAGTGTTTGACTGGACTTTTGTGCAGCTAAAACAGTTAAGCCCCCCGATCGCCCTTTTAATAAGGAGAAATCGAGGGGGTTAACTGTTATTTGTCAAGTATCTGAGGATCTGAGGATATTAAGCAGGATTCGCTTCAGCTCGTCTTTGCAACAGGCGGGCAATTTCAGCTTTTTCTACAAGTCCGACGAGGACACCGTTTTCGCGAATGACGGGGAGTTCTTGTACTTTTAGTTGTTCCAGAAGGGTGACGACTTCGAGGAGGGATAATTCTGGTTTGACTGTTGTGGAAAATTCGATCGGCTTCAGGAGTTCTTTGACTAAAACTTGGGGCCAAGTTCCGGTAGGAATGGTTTTGAGGTCATCAAGGTCGATCGCCCCTACCAATTGTCCGGCATCATCTGTTGCCAGGAATCTGCGCCAGGTTTGAGTGCTACCGATCACGTAGTTATTGGCAAATTCTCTGAGGGACAAGTCTTGGGAGACGATCGGGCTTTCGGGGGTCACAGCATCTGCGGCTGTCAGGCCTGCCAGTTGATTTTGGACTGTGGCATATTGGGCAGATTGACCGGCATTTTGCAGTAAGAACCAACCGATTACTAGATTCCAAATATTGCCGAATATGCCTGTAGCAATGGCAATCCAACCAATTATTTGACCAACGCGGCTAGCAAAAATTACACCTTTGTAAGGGTTGCCAGTAATTTTCCAGACGATTGCTTTGAGGATGTTGCCGCCGTCGAGGGGCAAACCGGGAATTAAGTTAAATAAGGCTAAAGCTAAGTTGATGGAAGCTAAAAGTCCGACGATGGCTGCTGCGGGACCTGTAAGGGCTGCACCGACGCCGATAACTGTTAACAAACCCGACAAAAATAGGCTAACCAACGGGCCTGCAATGGCTACCCAAAATGCTTCGGCTGGCGTTTTCGATTCTCTTTCCAAATTAGCCAGCCCGCCAAACAGAAACAGCGAAATCGATTTCACGCCAATTCCCTGTTTAATGGCTACCCAACTGTGTCCTAATTCGTGGGCTAAGACGGAAGCAAATAACAGTAACGCTGTGAATAATCCCAGCATCCAGGGCGCTACGGGGCCCAATGTGGGAAACAGGCCAGCTAATGCACCGCCGTATTGCCAGGTTACTAAACCCAGGACTAGGAACCAAGATGCGTTGACAAAGAAGGGAATCCCAAACAGGTTGCCGACGCGAAATGTACCGTTCATAATGGCTACCTCTGATTTTACGAATGAGAGGTTTTTCTCTCTGTCTCCTTATCGTAACGAAACGTAACGGCGATGGTAATGCTTCAATTAGGGTGTTATCCGTCTGTGGAGGTTCGGTTTGCGGAATAATCACCGCCAACTGCGCTTTGGCCCGCTAGCGGTTAAAAATCCTTATCTCAAAACGAAAGTTGTCGCTATGAGGCTTGAGGAGGATATTTGTTTTAGTTTTCTGTTTTAGTTTGCAATCGCTTTTAACTCACGCCCAGAGCACCTCTGTCATGAACAGGCTTTCCGGCCTGTTCCACAACCGATGAATTTTCTTTATTTTGGGGAGTAGGGGTTGGGCTTCTAGCCCGCCCATAAAAGCATGATTGAGAATGGTGCCACCTATGAGTTTCAAGCAGATTTAGCTATAATGACTCACCCTAACAATACTTTTGGTGCTAATAATTATGCCCGAATCTTTTTTGCTCGGCCGGCTGCTGCTGCAATTCAACAGCGAAGCCGCTGATATTATTACAGACTTATCCGCTGTTGCTTTAACTCCCGATGGCAATTTGTGGGTAGGTTCCGATGAAACGACTTCCATCGAGCGTTTGTCGCCTGTCGGGTCTCATGTTTTTGGAGAACATCAAAGATTTGCGATCGCAGATTTTCTCGATCTACCTGGAAAATGCGAAATCGATATCGAAGGAATTGATTTCAACAGCGATTATCTTTGGTTTGTGGCTTCTCACAGCACCAAACGCAAGAAAGCTAAAGGCAAAGACCCGAATAAAGATATTCAAAATTTAGCAAAAATAGAGACAGAGGTCAACCGTTACTTGCTGGCACGAATTCCTGTGAAAAACGGGACTTTGTGCAAGTCAATTGCCCATCCTGAAAATCCCCAAAACCAACTGAAAGCCGGATACCTTCAGGCGACTAAAACAGGGAATTTGCTGACAGACGCGCTGAAAGATGACAGCCATCTCGGTCTATTTTTATCTGTGCCGATTCCGAGTAAAGAAAATGGTTTTGATATTGAAGGGTTGGCGGTGCGCGGAAATCGGATTTTTATTGGTTTACGGGGGCCTGTACTGCGGGGTTGGGCGATAATTTTAGAAATAGAAGTGCAAGAGTCGAAACAGGGAGTTTTAAAGCTAAAGGCTATTGGGGCAGAAGGCCAATTGTACAAGAAACATTTTGTTGATTTGAACGGTTTGGGCGTGCGAGAATTGTGCTGGAATGGGGAAGATTTGATTGTGTTAGCCGGGCCGACGATGACTTTATCTGGGGCGATGAGGGTTTTTCGGTTAAAGGGGATTTTAGGGCGATCGGGCGACAGTATTACTGGACAAGATGGGGGAGATTTGGAGGTATTGTTTGATTTGCCTTTTAAGGTTGGTACGGACAATGCTGAGGGGTTGTCGCTGTTTCCATATTTGGCGGATAAGAATTCGCTGTTAGTGGTTTACGATTCGCCGAGTGCGGGGAGAATGGTTGGGGAAAATGCTATTTTTGCTGATATTTTTAGGTTGGGTTTGTAGTTGCGCGTGAGAGAGGGGGTGAGTTTTGGTGAATCAGGGCTAAAAACTAAAGTCCTCACTACAAACAGATGTTAAACTTGGTCAATTGTCGATCGCATCCCTTCGCCGCTGGCTGTAGCGTTTCAATTCATCAATTAAGTGAGTATCGTTAGAAGCTGTTCTCGCGCCCGCTTCCGCCGCCCAGCGCTTCAAATCTTCAATTTGCGATCGCGCGATGGCAGCTAAAGGTACAGTATCCTCGATCGACCTCAAAATATCCTCGGTCATCAAATCCCGGCGCTGTCCGTTTACAAACGTTCCAAAGGCCCGATACAATCCATCAATTACAACTTGCTCGATTTCTGCACCGCTAAAATTCTCAGCGCGTTTCGCCAAAACTCCCAAATCAAACTCCCGCAATCTAGTCGGCCGCAAACGCTGCAAATGCACTTTAAAGATATCTTGCCGTTCCGATTCTGAGGGCAAATTCAAAAAGAAAATTTCATCAAACCTGCCTTTTCTCAGCAACTCGGCCGGCAAAATCCTGACGTTATTTGCAGTTGCGACAATAAACACCGGACTGGTTTTTTCCTGCATCCAAGTGATCAAACTGCCGAATACCCGCCGCGAAGTTCCCGAATCGCCGTCGCCACCGCTGATAATGTTGCCGAAGGCTTTATCTATTTCATCGATCCACAAAACGCAAGGTGCGATCGCCTCTGCTAATTGTATCATTTGCCTGACGCGACTTTCGCTTTCCCCGACCACGCCGCCAAACAATCTCCCAGTATCCAATCGCAACAGTGGCAAACGCCATTCTGAGGCTATTGTTTTCGCAGATAAAGATTTGCCTGTGCCTTGAATTCCTACTAACAAAACTCCTTTCGGATTCGGTATGCCGTAGCGACGCGCTTCGTCAGTAAAAGCATCTTGCCGCATCTTTACCCACTGTTTCAAATTCTCCAAGCCGCCCACACTTTTTAGGGATTCTCTGGAGTTAAAAAACTCCAAAATTCCCGTTTGGCGAATTGCTTGCTGTTTTTCCTCCAAAACTCCGTCAATATCTGACTCGTTAATTTGCTGTTTGGCGGCCAAAGCTTTAGCCAAAACCCGCCCGATTCTAGCGCGACTCAAACCCTGACAAGCTTTAACCAACTGTTCCCTTGCTAAACCGCTAACTTGTAACTGTTCCGGCTTTTCCACAACGTGGGAAATTAAACTGTCGATTTCTTGGACGTTAGGCAAAGGAAAATCAATTACTGTGACTTCTTCTTTCAATTCCTCCGGCAATTCCAGCGTGTGAGAAGTAAGAACTATAGTTTTTTTGCTGCGCTTCAATTCCCGCGTTAAATTCCGCAATTCTCGCACTACCGCCGCATTTTTTTCGCTGTATGGATATTTCAAAACTGGGTGCAAATCCCGCAGGACAAATATGGTATATTCTTCTACAGCAGTTTTGCTGACGCGATCGAGCGCCGCCATTACCGAACCTTTCCCAGAACCGTTATCCTCCCAACCGCGCACAAGATCCCACCGCAATACCCGGCGCGCGGGAGTTACTTGCAGCGCTACTTGGGCAATTACGGCTTCGACCGGTTCCTCCTCCGCGCCGACAATGTACAGCAGCGAATAGCGGGCGCGAATCATCAAATCTAGTCGTTTTACCAGTGCCTCGAAATGGTTATTTTTACTCCCCTTAACGACATCTAATGCTTGGGAGTTTTGGTAATTTTCTGTCATTTTAGTGGATATTGTAGAGGGAAATTCAATTTTATTAAAAATTTTGTTCGCAGTCAGGATTTTAGTCTTTAAAATGATTTAACCCAACTAAAGGTTTGTAGTAAGGAGATTAGTCCTTAACAACTATTTAACCTGACTAAATTCCGTACTGCAAACGTTAAAATTATAACAGCATAGTACGCAATTGACTACTTAGCAACTTTTCGAGCTTGTTTCACCATTTCAATGAGAGTGTGGTGAGCATCTTCGGCGTCTTTTAAAGTGCGCTCGAAATTTACTCTGATCGGCACTTTTTCGTCATTGACTTTAGCGGTTAAATCCATGCCGTTGGCATCAATAGCGAGCATTTGAGCTTCCGTTGCCTGCGGTTGGTCGCCAAATGCTTGAGCATATAGCACGACAGCACTAGCGTGGTCTTCGTTCATGTGAGTGCAGATGCGATCGCTAATCTCAGTAGAAAACGGTTCTGACATGGGAGATTCCTCAGATGCAATATGGATCGATTGTACTGCGATCGGTAAGACAAATTCGCAGTTGACAAACTACTTCGCAATTTGCTAAGATAATATAAAGACAATTTTATAGGGAGTCTTATAGATTATATGAGTAAATTTATTTGTTATCGAGGAAATATATGCACGTTATTTCTCAATCAGCACTCAGGAAATTCTGGGAAAAGTATCCTGATGCCGAAACAAGCCTGCGGTATTGGTACAAACTAGCAACAACAGCAGAGTGGTCAAATTTAGCTGAAGTGAAAGCAGTTTTTTCCTCAGCCGATAGAGTTGGCAACTTTACTGTTTTTAACATCAGAGGTAATAATTACAGACTGATTACGTTCATAGATTATGAATATCGACCTAAAAAAATTTTTATTCGCTCTGTACTTACTCATGAAGAATATGACGAAGATAAATGGAAAAAAGACCCGTGGTATGAATGATAATTTTCTCCTTTTAAAACTTACCAAATAATCCTAGGGATAGGGGCAACCACGGGGAATTGCCCCTACACTCACACCATACATATATTGAGGAGCTGCGTAATTCCTGTCCTTTCTTAATATAGGATACTCACATGAACAACTCTAGCGCTTATATCGAACTACTCAAAACATTTCCTCCCCGACCTATAACGGCTGAGGAGGAATTAATGGCAACTCAAAAAGCGATCGATTCTCTGTTGGACAAAGGCCAACTGACTTCAGACGAACGCGACTATCTAAACGTACTTGGAACTCTGGTTTATGAATACGAGCAAACTTTAGAACCCATACCTGACATTTATGGGATAGAACTGTTAAAAGCTTTAATCGAAGAATTTGACCTGAGACAAAAAGACCTAGTTCCTATTTTTAAAACTGAGTCTATTGTCTCAGATATCCTCCATGAAAAGCGTCAACTTACAACAGAACACATACAAAAACTTGCAGAGTTTTTCAGTGTCTCGCCGGCTGTTTTCTTTCCACTCCATCAAGTTGTTGGTAATGCTGCCTAAAATTGTTTGTAGTAAGGAATTTAGTCCTTATTGACTAAAAGCTTTCATAGAGGACGATCGTTCTCACTACAAACTGCACAGCCTAACTAAAAGATCGATCGTCAAACGGCAATTCATCAAACCGCGAATCAATATCAGCCTCAGCATTCGCAACAGGGGAATTAGTGCGAGATTCAGGCGGCTTAACAGAATTCACCTTTGCTACTGGTAACTTTGTCGCAGATTCCGATTTCTGTAGGTTAACTAACGGTAACTCCCCGCCATTTTCTCCATTTTTGCTCGTTTGATTCCACAGCATCATTCCCAGCAAACCATCAACCAAACCACCACCGCTACCGTTGCCTGTTACCGCAACATCTGGCACAACTCGCACATTGCGATCGCCTATAATTTGCATTAACTGCAAAGCCGTATAACCGGAACCTCCCAAAGCCACAACACCCGCGCGATAAGCTTCAGCTTGAGCATTTCCCTTCACCCGAATCGACTCAGCTTCGCCTTGAGCTTGTTTAACCTGAGAATTCGCTTTCAACTCAGAAATCTTCACGCCTTGTTCGGATTTCACCATCTCTTGTTGAATCTCAGCCAGCGCGGTTTCCCGCACCAATTGTTGCCGCTGAGTTTGTGCTATTTGCTGCACCTCATAAGTCTTGCACTGTTCCTCAGCAATTTTGCGATCGGTTTGAGTTTGCATCAACTCTGCCGGTGGCAAAATATCCCCGATTAAAGTATCAATTGCTTGCACGTCGTAGGTACGCAAAGCTGCTTTGATATACTCCGCTGCTTCTGCTTGCCGATCGCTCCTGGCCGACAGAAAATCTAATACAGAATAAGCTTGAGCAGAATTGCGGAAATAATTGCCAATTGTCGGCTGCAAAACATGGTCAACTAAGTTCTGCATTGAACCGACGCGAGAAATCACTTTCGGAGCATCCAAAGCGCCGACGTGAATAATCTGAGCTACTTCTAAATCAAAGGCAAAACCGTCGCGAGAACGCACCGTCAAAGATGAAAGTTGAGAATCGTAACTGTGTCGTTCCGTTTTACTTGACCAATTCAATACAATGTTTGTCGTCGGCACTAACTCTACTTTCAAAATGCGAGTATTCAGCGGATGTTTCCCCGGATAAAGAGGAGTCACCCACACCCCTTTGTTGCCCACATTTACTAAATTTCCGTGAGTGAAAGCAGCACCGCTCACATCTTCCGAGGTTTTGCCGACATAGGAAATAACCGCGCCGACATAGCCGATCGGGATTTCGGTCATCGGTACTTGGTCAACTCCGACAAACCAAGGATTTAAGTTCCACGAACCGGAAAGCAAAACCTGTTCCTGCAAACCGCGCCGCCCGCCGGCAGTGATAAATTTCTGCGCGTTTTGGAAGTTGTCGTGATTCGGAATAATCGGGCCTGCAATTTCGCCATCTTGGATCGGAACGCCGTCATACGTTGTCACGACGCCCACTTTATCTGGAGCAATTTTGTAGAGTTTCAACTGTTCCGCTGTCATCCCGTGTTTGGGGGCATTAGCTGCTGTAATTACCGTAAATAATGCCGTATTAATCCGATAGCTACCGCCCGTCAAGATGCCGAGTTGCCGACCTTTTTCGCCACCTCCTTTGAGGAATTTGCGCGCATCTTGAAAATTGTCGCATTCTGTGATTTTGCCGAGAATGCGCTGTGGTGGATTGGACTCGCCGCCTGCTGCAATAATTAAACCAATTTCACCTTGGGGAACTACAGTTAGAGACTCTTTGCGAACGTTGTACTGCAAAGGCCAATAACCCCAGTGCCAACCGGGGGGCAAAGTATCAGCTTGATATCCAGCTTCTCCGTTTAAGGCAATTAAATCTCCCGGCGGTAAAGACTTGCCGCCGAAGCTAAACTTTTTACTGACAATTCCGACTTCGCGATCGCCAATTACTACCAATCCGCCAAAAAATAATGGCAGCACCAGAATAATTATCATACCGCCGATCGCGATCGGGATAAATCCGCCCGGAGCGAGCTGCATTGTCTGCACGGGAACAGTGGTACGCAACTGCCCTAGCTGGAAACTAGAATCAGGTTTTGCGGCTAGCTGAGTGGAGGTTTGATTTGCGGGGGGGATATTGCTAGTGGCTAATACCGGCGAGGGTTTCAAACTGGTTGTTGCACTAAGAGCTAAAGACGCCGAAACAGCGGCTGCTAACTGTTTTAAAACGCGGATTTTGACTTGAGATTTGGACAAAAATGAATAAAGCATTTTTTTTGAGCAGGGCTAATTTGTCCTAGGAGTTCCAGCTTAGCCTTAGTAAAAAGTTTTTACATAAAACTTAAGGTCTTATTTATGTTATTTGCCGTCATAATAGTCATATTTCTCAGTAAAAAAATACTGCTCATTAAACTACAGGCTGACAATCCCCCGTTTGAATGCGGAAATCGCGGCTTGCGTGCGATCGCTAACTCCCATTTTGCTCAACATATTGTTGACGTGAAACTTGACGGTGCTTTCCCTGATGGGCAAAACTTCACTAATCTCGTTGTTGCTTTTACCAGCGGCTAGGAGGCGGATGACTTCTAATTCGCGATCGCTCAATTCAGGTCCACTCAGGCGATCGGCTAACTTAACACCCACTGCCAGCGGAATATACTTTTTACCCTCAAAAACCGCCCGAATTGCTGCTAAAAGCTCCTCTGGTTCCGCATCCTTAAGCAGATAGCCCTTTGCACCAGCTTGCAATCCGCGATAGATGTTTTCATCGCCGTCATAAGTCGTGAGTACCACAATCCGCGCGCTGGGAAACTCCGCACAAATCGCAGCAATGGCGGCGACTCCATCCATCACCGGCATCCGCAAATCCATCAGCGTTACATCGGGCTGATGTTGGCGGAACATTGTCACAGCTTCTTCGCCGTTGCTTGCTTGCGCCACAACTTTAACATCTGATTCCTGCTCCAGCAGCGCCACTAAACCTTGCCGCACAATATAATGATCGTCGGCAATTAAAACGCGAATAATATTTGATTGGTTAATCATGTTTCCCGTGTTAATTTTCTCAAAAAAAACCTGAAAATTCACTACAAACTTACTATGTATGGTGCGAAATGTGCACCTTACTTTACTGGCGACTAACTGATACCAATTTTCAAAAATCATGCAACAGTAGCTAGGGCTGACAAAATGTAATCCCATCCAGTTATAGATGCTATTGT
>NZ_JAUBPS010000052.1:0-46933 GCF_036700865.1 Microcoleus sp. S13C4 | reverse complement strand
AATAATTAAGTGGGGTCGTAAAATCAAAAATAAGGGCAATGCGTGTATCACAGTTTAAATGTGCAACAGCTTACCGCTAGTGATAACAATCTCAATACATAAATCTGGAACATCTTTAATAGTTGCGAAACCATAAGACAAATCTGCCTGATACTCGACTTGATTTTCGACAATCTGACTATAAGTAGCGCTGGGAAAGAATACAATTCTTCTTTGCAGAAAATACTGTCCCATTAGCAAGCCCATCAAACACCTAATCGCTTCATGCAACCTTCCCGTACCCACAATTTCTAAAACTCCCTCACAATAAAATAAGCGTACATTCGCCACGTCTTCAAAGCCAGCTTGAATAGCCTTGAATTGATGCCATGTCAAACCGCGCAAAGTGAAACGTTGTTCGGCTGCGGGAGAGGTGGTTAAATTGTCTACAGTTTGAAGCATGATTGTTTTATTGATGTTCAAAATGGTAGCGCAGGAGTGGGCGGGTTTACGACTTTACGAAATCCTTCGTTTTAGGCATTGAGAGTTAGTAAAACCCGCCCCTACGTTTAATCTTAGCTTAGTGGCTCGATTCCTGCCAAATCCAAAATTTGAGGAATTAAATCTTCTCGTTTGACGGCCATCAAGTGAACTCCTTGACAAATCTGCCGCGCTAGCTTGACTTGTTCGGCAGCAATTTTTATGCCTTCCTGCAAGGGTTCTGGAGCTTTTGCTAAACGATCGATAGTCTCTTGTGGGATGTGAACTCCTGGCACGTATTTTTTAATAAATTCAGCATTTTTAGCTGATTTAAACAAAAATATTCCTGCTAAAACTGGCTTGTTGCAGCCCGCAGCAACGTGGTGCATAAACTTATCCAAAACTTCAAAATCTGTAATTAATTGACTCTGGAAAAACTGTGCTCCAGCCTCTACTTTTTTCTCAAATCGACTTTGCAAACCAGACCAACTGGGGGATTGCGGATCGACTGCTGCACCGACAAATAAATCGGTAACTCCGTCTGTTAAAGGTTTGTCATTCCAGTCTTGGCCGCCGTTCATTTTTTGAATAACTTGCAACAGCCGAACTGATTCCAAATCGAATACACTTTTTGCTTTAGGATGGTCGCCCGCTTTGACGGGATCGCCTGTAAGTGCCAAGATATTATGAATGCCTAAAGCGTGGGCTCCCATGAGATCAGCTTGCAGGCCAATTTGATTGCGATCGCGACAAGCAACTTGACAAATGGGCTCAATTCCGTGCTGCACTAAAATCGCCGAAACTGCTAGCGGGCACATTCGCAGCACTGCGCGACTCCCGTCGGTGACATTAATGGCGTGCACTCTGTTTTTGAGGCGTTCAGCCATTTGAATTGTGTGAGTTATGTCGCCACCTTTTGGGGGGGCAACTTCGGCGGTAATTATAAATTCTCCGGGGGTGGTGCAGGCTGTGCGAAAACGGTTCATGATTATTTGTCTGTTATTGGTTATTTGTTATTTGACAGTTGACAGTTGAGAGTTGACAGTTGGTAGTTGTTAGTGAGCAGTTGGCAGTGGTCATTGTTAACCAATAACCCATAACAACTAACAACTCACAACTCACAACTAAACAGGTAAAGAATAACCGAAAGCTGTCTTAACCTTAGTTAGAGTTTGATTAGCAATAGCTTCTGCTTGTTCTCTTCCGCGACGTAGTACAGACTCTAAATATCCCGGATCGTCCATTATTTCTTTGTATTTATCCTGAATTGGCTTGAGGGCATTAATTGCCGTCTCTGTCAGCAGGGGTTTAAAATCTCCCCAACCCATGTTTTCACACTCGGTTGCTACTTCTTCCTTAGATTTGCCGGAAAGCAGGAGATAAAGTGTCAGCAAATTTCTAGCTTCGGGGCGATCGGGGTCGTCAAAAGTCAAACCCCGCACGGCATCTGTTTTGCAGCGCTTGATTTTTTTGGCGATCGTATCTGGCGAATCCAGTAAATTAATTCGACTTTGTTCGGAAGGGTCAGATTTCGACATTTTGCGCGTGCCATCTGTCAAACTCATTACCCTCGCACCGTCAGTCCGAATTAACGGTTCGGGAAGTTTCAATACTGGCTTTTCGGGTGTGCCGAATTGATGATTTAATCGGATGACAATATCGCGGGTGAGTTCCAAATGCTGTTTTTGGTCTTCTCCCACTGGCACTTTGTCGGCATCGTAAAGCAAAATGTCTGCTGCCATTAAGACGGGATAATTTAGCAAACCGGCGTTGACATTTTCACCTTGTTTAACTGCTTTTTCTTTAAACTGAATCATATCTTCGAGCCAGTTAATCGGCGTAATGCAGTTGAGCAGCCATGCTAGTTCTGTGTGCGCCGAGACGTGGGATTGCACGAAAATAGTAGAATATTCTAAATCGATCCCGCAAGCTAAATAGAGCGCGGCAATCGTGTAAGTGTCGGAGGCTAGAGTTGCTGGATTGTGCGGGGCGGTAATTGCGTGCAAATCGACTACGCAGAAGTAATTTTCGTACTGACTTTGACCTTCTACCCAGTTGCGAATGGCACCGAGATAATTGCCGAGGTGAAGATTGCCCGTTGGCTGAACTCCAGAAAGAACGCGCTGTTTGCCCATGAGGAAAGAATAGAATTGAACTCACAGTTCTATATTGACACGTTATTTCAATTTCAGAGCCTCTAATTTTCTGGCGCTTGACTGTTGACTGTTGACTGTTGACTGCTGACAACTAACAACGGGCAACTGACAACTGACAACTGGCTAATTACCAATCTGTCAGCAACCTTGCTTTGCGTAGAACAAATGTCAGAACAGTTTCTTCGCCGGTAATAATATCGGCTCTGCCTTCCATTCCCGATTGAATCGAATACTGGCGGGGGACATTAGCTTGCGGGTTGCCGAAGAATTGGCTGTTGGCGGATTTGAGTTTTGTTAAATAAGTTTGTTCGGGCTTAATTGCCACTTCGTAATAAGCTGTGCCTAAATTATTAGTGGGATTTTGAGTGGCGATCGCATCTGGGGCGATTTCGCTGACAGTTCCTTTTAATGTGCCGTAATCGGGGAAAGGCAAAGCCGAAATTCTGATCTGTACGGGTTGGCCGATTTGGATGCGGGCGATGTCTTGGGATGTTACCTTGGCTTTGACTACCAGGGGTACGTCGCTGGGGACGATTTGGGCGATCGCGCTGCCGGCTTGTACGGTTTGACCAGTATTTTGTACTTCCAATCTGAGAATTGTACCATCAGCAGGCGCGCGGATTACGCTATTTTCGAGTTTTAAGTCAATTTGATTTAGTTCTTTTTTAGCTTGAATCAATTGTTGTTGAATGGACGATTGCTTGACGAGCAAAACCCGCCGACTTCGGCCGAGTCTTTCGGCGACATCCGGCAGCGATGTGGCGAATTTTACTAAAGCGGATTCGATTAATTCTTGTTGGGCGGAACTTTCACTTTGGATGCTTTTAAATTGGGCGCTGGCCAAAATTTGATTTTCTAAGTCGCGCAGTTGCTGGTTGATTTGCTGTGCTGCTGTTTGAGACTGATTAATTATTTCTTGTAACTGCTTTTTTTGAGCGCCCAAACGGGAAGCGTCTACAACTGCGATCGCATCTCCTTCTTTTACTGTCTGATTCTCGCTGACAGCAATGCTTTCGACGGTTCCTTCGGTGGCTGCTTGCACGACGCGCACTTCTCCCGCCGGACGGACGATCGCGTCTGCTTTGACTGTAGCGCTGTATTTGGTGACGCTAGCGAAGGCGATCGCCCCGCCAAAGGTGGCCACCATCAAAATTCCCCCCAAAGTTGTCCAGCGGCTGACAGGGGGCAAAAACTGGTCGTTATCAAAGGTTTCAGCGGGGGTGGGTTCGGGAGTGCGATACATAGCGGCAAGGGGGAGAGGGGAAGGCTTTGGAGTTTGGAGTTTTGAGTTGGGGGAGAGGGAGAGATCGATCGCTTATTTCTTTTGTCACCTTTACGATCCGCTTTCCGGAAACCAAGAATAGGTTTAGAAGTCTAAATCAAAATTCACAGGGTCAAGGTAAAAATCCGCACAGCTTTGCCGTTACCACCCACAAACTTCGCCAAATATCAAGACTGGTGAGGCCAGCGGGCAACACTTATCAAAATATGGCGTTTCAGCAATGAGTTTTTGCGCTGTTACCGGGTTTTTCATGTATGCGTAGGTAGTAAGTAAGTACATAGGTATTAATAGGAGTTCTTTATGTCAGAAAATCAACAAAATTCACTCTTCACCGAAGTAACCGATCAAGAATCTGCTACTGTCAGCGGTGGCAGCATTAGCATGGGTATCAGCGGCGCTAACAGCAACAGCGAGACCGATAACAGCAGCAGCTATGGCGTCAATATGCTGTTTTTCCGGCCGCAACCTAGCCAGCTTTATCTGTACGATCCGAGCCGCGATCGCCCTTACCCAACCCTAGTGGTTTAGATAGCTGAGTCAGGTTGTGCGATCAAGTAAATTTTGAAAATTTCTCCGTAATATTCCGGAGATCCCACCGCACTACCAGAAGTATTAGTCAGTATTTACACGAAGCCCTAGAAATTAGATAAGATTTCTAGTTTCCCTTCAATTTTATTAAGTTAAACGGAGTCCAATCATGAAAGAAACAAAGGACAATTCACTGTTTTCTGAACTCACTTCTGAAGAATCAGCTAGCGTCAACGGCGCTTACTATTATTCCGAACGATCCGATTCTTCGAGATACAACTGTTACCATCCCACGCGTCACATTGTCTACCGCCGCAATTGTGATGGTACTTTCAGAGCAGTAACTCGCTACTGGTAAAGTTTAGTGCTACTGGTAAAGTTTAGTGCTGTCAATTGAGATCGCTCTATTGATATGAATTAATAAAGCACCCATAAACTTATGGGTGCTTTGTTCTGATTGGCTACTCGGTGAGGAGTAATGTTCATTAGGCTCTACTCATTATTCATTTTGCCAAATGTTAAAGAACATTCCTTTTATCCCAGAAATGCCTTTCTTCGGACAAGTAAACAGGTTGATGAAATATCAGGTTGTTCTCCAGCAGAGCGAAGAAGATTGCGGTGCAGCTTGTCTGGCTTCGATCGCTAAATTTTATGGACAGAATTTTACAATTAGCCGCTTGCGAGAATTTGTCGGTACTGGACAACAAGGGACGAGCTTACTTGGCTTGAAACAAGGAGCTGAGGCGATCGGCTTTAATGCTCGATCGGTGCGAGCAGCCGCTGCAATTTTAGACAAGCTCGATGATGCCCCTCTACCGATGATTATTCACTGGAACGGCTATCACTGGGCTGTTTTGTACGGCAAACAGGGCAACAAATATGCGATCGGCGATCCGGCGGTCGGTATGCGCTATGTTTCTAAAGCAGAATTAGCAGCAGCTTGGACAGATTGGCTGTGCTTGCTAGTAGAACCCGATGCTGAGCGGTTTTTTGTGGCCGCAGAGGGTCAACCGCCCGCCAATTCGTTACAAAAATGGATGCGCCGGATTGGGATTTATCGCCCGATTTTAATGGAAGCATTTTTGCTGAATGCAGTGTTGGGTTTGCTGTCAATTGCTTCGCCTTTTCTCGTTCAACTGCTCACCGACGACATTCTGGTGCGGGGCGACAGACAACTCCTGGCAAGCGTGGCGATCGCAGTTATAGTTATGAACCTTTTTAGCAGCAGTTTAGGATTGGTACAGTCGAACTTAATTGCTCAGTTTTCCCAGCGTTTAGAATTGGGATTGGTGATGGAATTTGCGCGCAAATTCCTGCGATTGCCGTTGAGTTTTTACGAAACCAGACGCAGTGGCGAAATTGTCAGTAGATTACAAGATATCCAAGAAATAAATAAATTAGTTTCTCAAGTCGCTATCAGCTTGCCCAGTCAATTTTTTATAGCTGTAGTTTCTTTTATTTTTATGTTATTTTACAGCAAAGAACTGACGTTAGCAGCTACAGTGATTGCTCTGTTAATGACTGCCTCTACCGTGGTATTTCTGCCCGCATTGCAGCAAAAAACGCGCAGTTTATTGGTGTTGGAAGCAGAAACTCAAGGCGTTTTAGTAGAAACTTTTAAAGGGGCGCTGACTGTTAAAACTACTAGCAGCGGTCAGCAACTTTGGGAAGAATTTCAAACCCGCTTCGGCCGGTTAGCAAAGCTCACTTTCCGCACTACACAAATTGGCATTGTCAACAATATATTTTCTGGTTTTGTTGCCTCGGCTGGCAGCATTACTCTGCTGTGGCTGGGTAGCGGTTTGGTAATTGACAAGGTATTGAGTATCGGTCAGTTGCTAGCGTTTATTAGTATGAATCAAAACGTTACTACTTGGGTGAATTCCTTAGTAGGATTTTCTGACGAAATGACTCGCGTCCAGACAGCAACTCAACGGCTATCAGAAGTTATCGACGCTGAACCGGAAACTAAAGACGATACGAAGAAACCTTTCGTAACAATTCAGAGTCAGGACAATATTATTTGTAAGGCAGTGAATTTTCATTATCCAGGCAGACTCGATTTGCTGGAGAACTTTTCTGTCACGTTTCCCGGCGGTCAAGCAATTGCTTTAATTGGCTATTCGGGATGCGGAAAAAGTACGCTAGCTAAAGTAATTTCTGGTCTGTATCCCCTGCAATCTGGTAATATTAGAATTGGTGGTTACAACTTGCAGGATTTGTCTCTCGACAGCCTCAGACAGCAGGTGGTTTTGGTTCCTCAAGAAGCGCATTTTTGGAGCCGATCGATTCTCGAAAATTTTCGTTTGGGTAGTCCAGATATTAGCTTTGAACAGATTGTTAAAGTTTGCAAAATTGCGGGTGCGGATGAATTTATCAGCCAATTGCCTGATAAATATCAAACTGTTTTAGGGGAGTTTGGAGCGAATATTTCTGGCGGACAAAGACAAAGATTGGCGATCGCCCGCGCCCTTCTCAACAACCCCCCCGTATTGATTTTAGACGAATCTACCGCAGGGCTTGACCCCGCAAGCGAAGCGGAAGTTTTAGAACAATTGTTGATGTATCGGCACGGGAAAACGACGATTTTTATCAGTCACAGACCGCGAGTGATCGATCGCGCCGATTGGATTATCATGTTAGAACGCGGTCGGTTGAAATTGCAAGGGTCTGCTGCAAAATTGCGATCGATTCCCGGAGATCATTTAGAGTTTTTGCATCCTTGAGCGAGTTAATAAAACAACAGGTTGAAATCTGTCGCTACAGAAACAAAACCCGCCTGCGTGGTTCGACACCGAGTCAATCGATTGTAGATTGTAGATTTTAGATTAAAGAATTGAAGCATTGACCCCACGGATAAATTCGGGGGCTCCTTTATCGGATACAGGTTTTTTATTTCTCCGTCCTGAGTCTGCGAAGGAATGAATCCGGGGGCTTGTATCCTGGATGCTTTCGGTCAACAGTCAACAGTCAACAGTCAACAATCATTTCGCTCGTCCAACCGGAATGGATATCACTCATGACTAATAACTTCTCTAAGATTCTTGAGCTAAAGTACATCGATCGCACAATCCGAAAAACTCCAAAGTGTGATAATAAATTTTGAAAGAATGAGATTGTTGTAGTTGGCTTTCTAAGTGGTGGACGGGGCATTCGTCGATCGTAATGGAGGTGCCACATTCCAGACAAGTTAGGTGATGTTGGTCTTGGTGGGCGGCACCGTAGAGAGACTCGCCACTAGCGAGGGTTCTGACGTGAACGAACCCCTCTCGCTTTAAACCGTCGAGGGAGCGGTAAACGGTTGCTAAGCCCATGCTGTGGTCGCTGTTACGCAGTTCTAAGTAGATATCTTGCGCTGAGAGCGATCGATTCAAGTGCTTGAGCAAGTGTAAAATACGCTCCTGACTGCGGGTGTGGTTGGTTCTCATAATTTTTTTCTCGAATCTGCTGGAATCACATCTGTCCCTATTTCTAGGCTATCTTACTTGGGCGAACCAAATGGCGATCGGCGCGCAGCTCGGTTGTAGAATACAATGGGGCTAACTTTCACATCACCTACCGCAACATTCCCGTGACTCAGAAATATCTTGCCCAAATCTATGTTACCCTCCGCCCTTCTGTTTTAGATCCCGCCGGAACAGCCGTACAGTCTGGTTTGCAACACATGGGATACGACAATGTTGAGGGCGTTCGCATCGGGAAGTATGTTGAATTGACGCTGACTGCTGCTGGTGAGTCGGAGGCGCACGAACAACTCGATCGCGTTTGCGACCAACTTTTGGCCAATCCAGTGATTGAAAATTATCGTTTTGATTTGACTGAAATTCCTGTTGCTGTGGAGACAGCGGCGGCATAAATGCGATCGCCCCTAGGGTGTTTTTAAACCCGGAGATCCCCCCTAACCCCCCTTATTAAGGGGGGGACAAGAGCATTCAAAGTGTTTGTTAAAAACGCGGGGACAAGAGCATTCAAAGTCTTCGTTAAAAGCACAACAACTCGGAACACTCAAAGTCCCCCTTCTTAAGGGGGATTTAGGGGGCTCTAGACTTCGATACAAGAGAGAAAAACATAAGATTTTAGTCTTATGTTGACACCTCTTCCTTCTTCCCTCTTCCTTCTTCCTTCTTCCTTCTTCCTTCAGCTTATGAAATTTGGAGTTATTGTTTTTCCGGGTTCAAATTGCGATCGCGATGTGGTGTGGGTGACTCAAGGGTTACTCCACCAACCAACTCGCATGATTTGGCACGAAGATACCGATATTTCGGATATTGATATCATTGTAATTCCCGGTGGTTTCAGTTACGGAGATTATTTGCGGTGCGGCGCGATCGCCCGTTTTTCTCCGGCGATGCGGGCTACTGCGGAACACGCGAAAAAAGGCAAACTTGTATTAGGCATCTGCAACGGTTTTCAGGTGTTGACTGAAGCGGGTTTGTTGCCCGGTGCTCTGGTACGGAATGCGGGATTGAATTTTATTTGCGATCGCGCTTCTTTGAAAGTCGAACGCGGTAATACTCGTTGGACTGCGGCTTATACTACGGGTGAAATCATCGATTTGCCGATCGCCCATGGTGAAGGCAACTATTATGCTGATGCGGATACATTAGCAGAACTAGAAGATCACAATCAAGTGTTGTTTCGCTACTGCACTCCGGCGGGCAAAATTAGCGATGCTGGGAATCCCAACGGTTCGTTAAATAATATTGCCGGTATTTGCAATCGCCAAGGCAATGTGTTAGGAATGATGCCGCATCCAGAACGCGCATCCGATCCGATGCTGGGCGAAACCGATGGGGTGAAATTGTTTCAAAGCTTGCTGATGGCAAGTGTTGCTGCTGTTTTGTAGTTGCAATATTTGAGTTATTGCATTTGCAATAACCGCCAGGGTTTAAAACCCCTGTCTCATAGCGCAAGTCCTCGCAATGAGGACTAAAAACCTTTTGATATCAACTAACTTTTCAGTCGGTTTCAACCGGCTTTCACTATGAGGCGGGGGTTTTAACCCCCGACGGACTAAACGCAAGCGTGCAAGATATAATTACTACCAACTTTTGAAAAGAAGAATATTTATTTTATGCCACTAATTGACTTAGCTAATTTTAAAACTAGGGTTATTGGATGCAGTGCCGTGATGGCTATTGGACAAGTTATTTCAAATGCGATCGCCAATCCGGCAACTCAAGCAGCAGCGGGTATGATGGGCGGCCCGATCGCACTTGGGGGAGTTTCTATTTTAGCAGCGATTGCTGGTAGTATCGCTGAGACTATGGCCGCTGATGAACTGGCAAATCGGATGACGGAAGGGTTGAGCAAAAATCCGAGGATTCTCGATAATCACGATTTGATTAAGGCGGCGGGTGAGGCGATCGGCTATATTTTGAGAGAGGTTGCGAAGTCAGATAAATTAATTGCGATCGCCGAAACCAAAAATTTGCCTTATCCAGAAACAACACTCAGTCAATTAGCCGAGAAAACTCCTGAATACTGGCTGGATATTAACACGAATACAGCCGACTTGTCAAGGGGTTTAAATATTTCCGAAGACCAGTTAACCAAGATTTTTTCTGCGGATGCCGAGGAGTTCGATCGAGTTACCGGATTGACAACGGCAGATTGGGCAAGTTTCCTCAACGAATTCGCGGCCAGCGAGGGGAAATCCTTCGATGCGGAAATTGTGGAATTTGTGGCGGACAAGCTGTACGCAACTTTCCCGAAAGCGTACCGCGAAGTGCTGAAACTGGATGCGGCGAAGGGAGGAGAAAAGTTTGCCGCGATGCTGTTGAATCTGCACCAAATTGCTTTGGCAGAACTCAAAAATTTGGGGCTGCAAAATGGGGAAATACTGCAAAAGTTGGAGGCCGTGGCGACTGGGCAGCAGATTTGTCAAGTGATGGGGAAATTGGAATCCATAGAAATTGGCATCCGATCCGATTTGGCGCAAGTTCAGAATTGGCTGGAACGATTTGTTGATACTTCCGCACCCCGATTGCCGCTTCCCTACGAGTGCGAAACGATTATTCAAGACCGCACTCAAGACTTTACGGGCCGCCGATTTGTGTTTGAAGCAATTATCGATTTTTTGGAGAAAAAGCCCAAAGGATATTTTGTTTTAGAAGCCGATCCTGGTGTGGGTAAAAGTTCAATTATGGCAAAGTTAGTGCTGCTGATGCAGAGGCGCTGTGTTGTCCATTTTAACTCGCAATCTCAAGGTACTGTTAAGGCAAAGCAATTTCTGGAAAATGCCTGCACTCAGTTAATTCAAGCCTTTAAACTGGATTACCCAACATTGCCAGAAAATGCGACTACAGATGGCAATTTTCTCAGTCGATTGTTGGGGGAAGTCAGTGCTAAATTGGGCGGAAAAAAGTTAGTTTTTGTTGTGGATGCCCTCGATGAAGTCGATATGAGCGATCATGGGCGTGGCAGCAATGTCCTCTATTTGCCAGATGCTTTGCCGGATAATGTTTATTTTATTGTCTCGAAGCGACCGGAATCTCTGCCTTTGCCAAATCATCAGGTTTTCGATTTGATGCAGTACAGTGCAAAAAGTTTGGCGGATGTCAAGCTTTATATTGACAAACGCACCAGCAACAGCGCGTCAATTCAGAGTTGGATTAATCGTCAAAGTTTGCAGCGAGAACAGTTTGTGGCCGCGGTGGCGGAAAAAAGCCAGAATAACTTTATGTACCTGCGCTATGTGCTGAATGATATCGATAGCGGCAAGTACAGCGATGTGAGTTTGAAAGATTTGCCGAGGGAGTTGGAAGGATATTATGAGAAGCATTGGGCGCGGATGGAAATGGCGGTTAGAGATAGAGAATTGCGCCGCCGGAAGTTGAAGGTGATTTATTTGTTGACTAAAGTTCGCAAACCGGTTTCCTGCGATATTTTGGCGGATTTTGCTGAGGAAGATGCTTTAGATTTGCAGGAAGTTCTGGATGATTGGGAACAGTTTCTGCGCCGTAGCAGCGACACTCCCCCAGATTACAGTATCTATCACGCGAGTTTCCAAAGATTTCTGCATCGTAAGGATGTAGTGCAGAAAGCTGGGGTGTCGCTGCGGGATATCGAAACGGCGATTTCTGATAATTTGTGGGAGGATTTGTACGGCGATGGGTAAGTTTAAAGAACGGTTGAAGAAACTGTCGCCGAAAAAGCGGCTTTATGCTTTGGAAACTCTGCCGGGCCATTTGGCGGAGAGTGTTCAAGGGGAACGGCTGCATCAGTTGTTGACGGATTTTGATTTTATTGAGGCGAAGTTGGATGCGTTGCGGGTTCAAGCGTTAATTGAGGATTACGATTTGGCGAGAATTTCTGATTTGTTGCTGTTGGAGGGGCAAACGGAAACGCTGAATTTGATTCAAGGGGCAATTCGCAAGTCGGCGCACGTTTTGAAAAGGGATAAAACGCAACTGCCCGGCCAATTATTGGGGAGGTTGCTAGATTCTGAAATACCTGAGATTCAGGGGATCGTGGAACAAGCCAAGCAGTGGAAAGATAGTCTTTGGCTGCGGCCTTTGAGGGCTAATTTAGAACGGCCGGGAGAAGGATGTCTGCGAACCCTCACCGGTCATACTAACTCGGTAAATGCAGTCGCGATCGCACCCGACGGCAAGAGAGCGATTTCCGCTTCAGACGATAACACCCTGAAAATCTGGGACACCGAGACAGGTACCGAAGTTAGAACCCTCATCGGTCATACTAGGGGGGTACTAGCAGTGGCGATCGCACCAGACGGCAAGAGAGCGATTTCCGCTTCATGGGATAACACCCTGAAAATCTGGGACACCGAGACAGGTACGGAAGTTAGAACCCTCACCGGTCATACTAACTGGGTACTAGCAGTGGCGATCGCACCAGACGGCAAGAGAGCGATTTCCGCTTCATGGGATAAAACCCTGAAAATCAGGGACACCGAGACAGATAAAGAAGTTATAACCCTCACCGGTCATACTGACTTGGTATATGCAGTGGCGATCGCACCAGACGGCAAGAGAGCGATTTCCGCTTCAGGGGATAACACCCTGAAAATCAGGGACACCGAGACAGGTACGGAAGTTAGAACCCTCACCGGTCATACTAGCAGGATACATGCAGTGGCGATCGCACCAGACGGCCTCACAGCGATTTCCGCTTCTGGGGATAACACCCTGAAAATCTGGGACACCGAGACAGGTACCGAAGTTAGAACCCTCACCGGTCATACTAGCGCGGTACTAGCAGTGGCGATCGCACCAGACGGCAAGAGAGCGATTTCCGCTTCAGACGATAAAACCCTGAAAATCTGGGACATCGAGACAGGTACCGAAGTTAGAACCCTCACCGATCATACTAGCGCGGTACTAGCAGTGGCGATCGCACCAGACGGCAAGAGAGCGATTTCCGCTTCATGGGATAACACGCTGAAAATCTGGGGCACCGAGACAGGTACGGAAGTTAGAACCCTCATCGGTCATACTGACTTGGTAAATGCAGTGGCGATCGCACCAGACGGCAAGAGAGCGATTTCCGCTTCAGACGATAACACCCTGAACATCTGGGACACCGATACAGATAAAGAAGTTAGAACCCTCACCGGTCATACTAGCAGGGTATATGCAGTGGCGATCGCACCCGACGGCAAAACTGCGATTTCCGCTTCATGGGATAACACCCTGAAAATCTGGGACACCGAGACAGGTACGGAAGTTAGAACCCTCACCGGTCATACTAGCAGGGTATATGCAGTGGCGATCGCACCAGACGGCAAGAGAGCGATTTCCGCTTCATGGGATAACACCCTGAAAATCTGGGACACCGAGACAGGTACGGAAGTTAGAACCCTCATCGGTCATACTAGCAGGGTATATGCAGTGGCGATCGCGCCAGACGGCAAGAGAGCGATTTCCGCTTCAGAGGATAAAACCCTGAAAATCTGGGACACCGAGACAGGTACCGAAGTTAGAACCCTCACGGGTCATACTGACTCGGTATTGGTAGTGGCGATCGCACCCGACGGCCTCACAGCGATTTCCGCTTCATGGGATAACACCCTGAAAATCAGGGATTTGCTTAGTGGCAAAGAAGTTGCTAGTTTCAGCGGAGATGCTGAGTTTAATTGCTGTACGATCGCCGCTGATGGGGTGACAGTTGTAGCGGGCGATTGGTCAGGCCGGGTGCATTTCCTGCGATTGGAGGGAGTTAGTGGCGGGCGATAATCGGATTTTTGGGTCGATTCGGGCGATCTAATTTTTTGTGTACGGGACTTACGCACTCCCACCAAAGAAACCGGGTTTTTACCGAATCGGTGGGCTGCAAAGCGTCTTGTCGTCAAAAACCAGGTTTCTCGGCCTCCATCCTAAGTCCTAATGTAGCGAGTTTTAGGGCGATCGAATTTGAGAGAAATGTGCGATCTGGTTTTTGTGTTGATTGGGGCGATCGAATTTTTGTGGATGGGCGATCGGGTTTTTTGTTGATCGGGTGATCGAATTTGAGAGAAATTTGCGATCGAATTCGATTTATTAGTCCGTTAGTTTGTCCACACAGGGAAGGCCAGTTGGTTGGCCCGCGAGTCCGCCAGGGGTTTCAACCCCCGGCGGACACTGCCACAAACTTATCACAATATTGTACCCATATCGAAATCCCCGACTTCTTCAAGAAATCGGTAATCTAATCATCCTCATCCAATCCCAGCGGCACAAAATATTGACTGTAAACCACACTATCCGATGCCCAAAGCGGCCGCCAATAAACATTTTGCATCACCGCCTTCTCCCCATCATCATCAGTAGGCCACTGAAAACTGACGATCGCAATATTGCTATATCCCACAATCTCATCACCCTCTTGCAGCCAGCGATTGCGCCACAACAGCGATATAAAATTCCACAACCTACGCCGCACAGACAATTCTTTATTTTTATGCGATCTATTTGACGGAGTTCCCTTTTCTAGCAGCAAAAACATCCGAGCTCTTTGCCGTTTCATCCAGTCAATCCGATAGCCCCAATCCGGCAGAGATTGTCTATTCCTGAGAGCAGCAGCCATAGCTTTCTTTCTGCTACTCCTGGGAATTTTCATTAATTCCAGCGGCTCATTCCATCCCAAACATTCGTGTGATCGCTCAGGAAACAGCGACTTAATCTTAGTATGAATTAAATGCGTTTTCCACTCCTCATTGATAAAAGCACTAGCAGTCAACTGCGCCAACACAGAATAGTGACAATTTGATTTATAAGTGGCCATATTCAAAGGCTCAATATTCCGCCTAGAATCGCCAAAATGACAATCAGACCAATAACTCAGCCGCACAGCAGCAGCATAATGAATATCCCCGCTCAACACAATTACCCGATCGCGCTGCTGAAAAAACTCCGACAACAGCTTCACAAAAGCTAACTCATGAAAATTCCAAGCATCCCCCGCATCACTATTAAAAACCTTCCCCTGTTCCACATCCCGTTTTTGAACCGCATCAATAATCCACAAACCCACCAAATTTGTCGGCACAACCACCAGCGTCGCCTCAATCTCAAACTCCCCAGTTTTATTCAGCAAATTAGTTTCATGCAAAGGCTGCTGAATTTGCTCCTCAAAACCTTTGTGAGTCAAAAGCATCGGCGGATCGATCGCGCTTTTCACCGGATACCCCCGCCAACTCCGCGTATCCAGCACAATCACCTCGTGCTTAAAACTTCTCACAGTAAAATGCCAATTCAAAACCTCACTTACACCCTCGCCATCCCGATCCAAAATAAAAACATCTTCATCTAATTTCAACTTAGGCAAATGAGTTTTCGGATCGAGCCCTGGAATTCCCAAATACGAAGCGGCATCCTCCCAAGCAGAAACATCTTTTCCCGCAGACTCCGACCATTTTTCAGCAGCCTTTAATAATTTATCTCCCGGTTTTTCGCGATCGAACTGTGCGGGCGTATTTCCCCAAGCCTGAAACACAGCGTAAGCCAGCAAAGCATTCTGCACCACCCGCCGGCCCAGCGGCTTTCCCAGCACCCGGTAACACCACTCTCGATTCAAATACAAATCGTCGCTAACATCATGGTCATCGCAAATCATATAACTAGGAATATTTGCTAGCGCCCTCCTCACCCTCCACAAATTGCGAGCAAAACCGTCAAGTTCAACAACTTCTCTATCCCAAACTTTTGCCTGCTTAGAATTTGGACAAATATCCTTACCCTTCGGAAAACGCTCGCACCAAAGTACAGGCGACCAAACTAACAAATACATCGCATAATATTCGCCCAAGCTAAACAAGTGACTTTTAGCCTTGTCCGGTTTATTCACCAACATCCCCGTAAAGCCGCCAAAATCTCTGGCAATATCGCTGCGAGTCCCCGGTTTTAACTCAATTGGTTTTTTGGACTGATATTCAGCATCAGACGGTTTCTGAAGAGGTGACTCTCTAAAAATTTCCCTCTCTTGGGCAACTACATTTTCGTTTTCCGAATTTTTAGGTATACTGATACACAAATTCTTTTTAATTTGGGCATCATCCATCAGGGGTAGACTCTCTTCCCAGCCCAACAGTGTATCGCCAGCATCAGTCAAAGCCCACAGCATCGCATCGGCAACGTCGTCGCCGTAAATTTGGTCGCCGGTTAAAAACAGTTGGTGGGGCCTGCTATTTGCCGTACCTGCAAACTGTTCGATCGAATTATCCAAGATTGGCAGCGCATCTCTGCCATCTCCGTGGGGCTTGCGACAAGAACCGTGAACTATACGCAAATAGTTTAAATCCTTCGGCGGCAGCGCAAAAGTCGGCAACTGGTGAGCGAAATAACTAATCGTCTCCGGCCCCAAAGCCGACAAATTAGGGGAGGCAGGCCACAGGCAAGAAATGAGATTTTCTTTCTCATTTTCTGGGACTTCCACCCCCGAGGGTGACGCGCGACTCCCAGCAAACTCGATGTCATAAGCATAAATTTGCCCGTATGTCAAGACATTGTTGTTAATTGGTTTAGCAGTCACCGCCACTACGTGCAGGTATTTGCCGAGCTGCACGGTAGAGTTCGCACCTTGGAGTAAGGGCCGATCGACAATTTCGCCGGTTCCGCCCTCTGTCGAATAAACCTTGAGTTCCACTTGGCGGGGGGCTTTCAGAGCTAGCCAAACTGTCACTGCCTGAGTTTCAGTCCGGCGCAAAATCGGGCCCGCAAGGATCAGCGGCAAGTGATGAATTCGATGACTTAAGGGAGTCCACGACATAGGATTTAAAACATAAAAATTAAATAAGGGCGCTCTAGCAATCAGATTTTAAGCGATCGAGCATCTGTCACCCGGTTAATTAATGCTAAGTCTGCCAACCCAAGTCTCCAAAATTGTAACAATTCATTAAGTAAAATTAATAATCATGCTACAAGAAGAAAAATTACAGCATTTCGTCAATTCAGCCCCTCAGTTGCCAGCAATTAAATCATCAGAAACCGCTGGACGGCCCAACAGCCGGCCCCTCTACTCCTCACCTTTAGATCAGGCGATCGACCGCCACCCCCTCACCGTGGCTCCAGAAACCCCGATCGCCCAAGTGTTGGCTCTCATGAACCCGATGCGCGTCTCCTGTCAGCTTTGTGGTGAAAAACAAAACGCTGTTGCTAGCGCAGCCAAGCGCAGTTGCGTCTTAGTGGTGGAAGATAATCGGCCGATCGGCATTTTTACAGAACGAGATATCGTCAAGCTAACTACCGTCGCAGCTTGTGCGGTAGGACTGACAATTGCTGACGTAATGACTCGATCGCCCATTACCCTCAAACAATCCGAGTCTCAAGATATTTTCACAGCTATATTCACCTTGCGCCAGCATCAGATTCGGCATTTGCCCGTAGTGGACGAGGACTCGCGACTTCTGGGCATCATCACCCGCGAAGCCATTCACGAAGCCCTGCAACCGGTTAACTTGCTAACCAATTTGCGCTGTGCAGCAGATGTCATGACCAAAGAAGTCATTTCGGCCCCAAAAACTGCCTCAGCCCTCGATTTAGCCGAACTCATGGTCAAGCATCGAGTTAGTTGCGTCGTCATTGTCCAAGAGCAAATTCAGCATCCCGAGCTGGCGATCGCGCCAATAGAAAATTACCAAATTCCGATCGGCATTGTCACCGAGCGCGATATTGTGCAGTTTCACGCCCTCGAATTAAACCTATCCCAAATATCGGCAACAGAGGCCATGAGTGCGCCTTTATTTTGCATATCTCCCGCCGATTCCCTCTGGAGTGCCCACCAGTCCATGCAGCGGCACGGTGTCCGCCGTTTGGTAGTAGTTGGCAGTCACGGAGAACTGTTGGGCATTGTCTCTGTGACAAGTTTGCCGCAAGTTTTTAACCAATCAGAAATGTACGGGACGATCGAGCTTTTGCAGCAAGCAGTTGACGATCGAGCCGCCCAATTGCAGAAAGCCAACGAACTTTTGCAGCAAGAAATTTTAGAGAGGCAGCGAGCCCAAGAAGCCCTGCGCCAAGCTCATGACGACTTAAAAAAACAAGTTGAAGAACGCACCGCTCAACTTTTAGAATCAAATGAATTGTTGAGACGGGATATTATCAAGCGCCAGCGAGTCGAAGAAGCGCTGCGGCGAAAGCAAGCTTGCTTGAAAAATCAAGCACAGCAATTAGAGCAAACGGTGCGAAAGTTGCAGCAAACTCAAACTCAATTAGTGCAAACCGAAAAAATGTCTTCTTTGGGACAAATGATTGCCGGTATCGCTCACGAAATTAACAATCCTGTTAATTTTATCTACGGCAACCTTTCCCACGCCAGCCACTACATCAAAGAATTGCTCCAACTTTTGGAACTTTACCAGCAGCACTATCCCGAACCAGTCTCGGAAATTCGGAAAGCAGCAGCAGATATCGAAGTCGAGTTTTTGGTCGAAGACTTATCTAAGATCCTGTCTTCTATGCAAGTAGGAACCGAGCGCATCCGCCAAATAGTTGTGTCGATGCGTAATTTTTCGCGATCGGATCAATCTAACATCAAGCTCGTTGACATTCACGAGGGACTCGAAACCACTTTGTTGATTTTGCAGCATCGGCTCAAAGCTCACGGCGCACATCCAGCTATTGACATTATTAAAAAATACGGTAATTTGCCCCTGATCCAGTGCTGTGGCGGTCAGATCAATCAGGTGTTTATGAATATTATCGGCAATGCTATTGATGCTTTGGATGAAGAAATCCAGAAAGGGGAATGGGCGACGAGAGAGGGGAAAAATTCACCTCCGTCAAATCCTAGTTCTCCATTGACTGTTCCCACAATTACAATTCGTACTGAAGTTGTTGATGGCGATTTTGTGGCGATCCGCATTTCCGACAACGGGCGGGGCATACCGGAGGAGATTCGCCGCCAATTATTTGACCCGTTTTTTACTACCAAACCAGTCGGCAAGGGCACTGGGTTGGGACTGTCGATTTCTTACCATTTAGTCGTCGAACAGCACGGGGGGCGGCTCAACTGCGTTTCGGAAGCTGGACGGGGCAGTGAGTTTGCGATCGAAATTCCGATCGTCAGTTGTCATTAGTCAGCAGTCAGAGGATTTTAGATTTTAGATTTTAGATTTTAGATTGAACAATTTAAGGATGGGAAATGACTCATGAAGCCCGGGGTTTGGATCACGGGTCTACAGTTGCATTCTTTTTTTCAACTGGTATCAGTAGTCAGGGGAAGACATCATATTCTCCCAATTCCCCACTCTCCCCATCCACTCTCCTCCTCCACTCTCCGTCTTCCCGACTCACTCCCCCACTCTGCAACTCCCCCCCACTTCCTAAAAATTTACAATTTTTTACAAAACACCAGAAGCCCAAGCAAAGTCAATCTTTCCCAATCTAAAATCTAAAATCTAAAATCTAAAATCCCATAACTTTGCCCTCCCCTGACCCAACTGATCCGAACTCCCTTCGAGTTGGCCTCATCCACTAGCGCCTTTATGACCGTTCCAGTTACCCGCACAAGCCATCAACTGCCTGCATCCTAGCCCCAAAGCCAAAAGCCCAGATTGTTTGAAAAGTTAATTTTTGTTTTATTTTTGTACCTCTTTATATTAAGAAAGTATTCTAAAACTGATTAAAAATCTAAAAAAATTCTAAAAATAGATTTTTAGCTTAAAAAACCAGTTAAGATTCCCAGAGGTGCAAAATAAACAAATTTACTAGCATTTTCATTTATAGGCCCCCTTTCTTTTCATCGCAAGTTAGCTAATAATGCTTTCAACGAGGTGACTAAGGGCGGACTCCAAAATTGGCCTAGCCCAAAGAAGGATACAAGCCCCAAACAAAAGTCGTCGAGATCGAAAAATTTTAGCCATTAGAGAGAACTTGCAGATTCATCTGTTGAGTCAATCTAAAATCTCAAATCTGAAATCTCACAGCGACTGACAGTAAGGGCATTGCAATTGGGCTATTGCAATTGGGCTATGGCAGTTGGGCGATCGAAAAACAACATGAAACCCCAGCCCTCATCGTTTTGATAGAAACCTATAGGAGAACAAAGAGTGAAACTCGCAGTTTACGGAAAAGGTGGAATTGGCAAATCGACAACAAGCTGCAACATCTCCGTTGCCCTAGCCAAGCGCGGCAAGAAAGTTTTGCAAATCGGTTGCGATCCAAAGCACGACAGCACATTTACCCTCACTGGCTTCTTAATCCCCACAATTATTGACACCCTTCAGCAAAAGGACTATCACTACGAAGACGTTTGGCCCGAAGATGTCATCTACAAAGGCTACGGCGGCGTTGACTGCGTAGAAGCGGGTGGCCCTCCCGCAGGAGCTGGCTGCGGCGGCTATGTAGTCGGTGAAACCGTCAAACTGCTCAAAGAACTCAATGCCTTCGACGAATACGACATCATCCTGTTCGACGTGCTCGGTGACGTAGTGTGCGGCGGTTTTGCAGCCCCCTTGAACTACGCCGATTACTGCATGATTGTTACCGACAACGGGTTCGACGCTTTATTTGCAGCCAACCGCATCGCCGCCTCAGTCCGCGAAAAAGCTCGCACTCACCCGTTGCGGCTCGCCGGTTTAATTGGCAACCGCACCTCAAAGCGCGACTTGATCGACAAGTACATTGACTCTGTACCGATGCCGGTGCTGGAAGTGCTGCCCCTGATTGAAGACATCCGAGTTTCTCGCGTCAAAGGCAAAACATTGTTTGAGATGGCCGAAAGCGATCCTTCCCTCAACTACGTCTGCGATTACTACCTCAACATCGCTGACCAGATTTTGGCAATGCCCGAAGGAGTAGTGCCCAACGACACGCCCGATCGCGAATTATTCGCCTTACTTTCAGATTTTTATCTAAATCCAGTGCAACCGGTGGTCAAGAAGGAGGAAGATGAGCTAGACCTGATGATGGTTTAATAGGTCTAGCGATCAGGATGAGGATAAAGAGGTTATGGCTTTTTTTGATACTTTTTCAGTTGCTCTCAAACAGAAGTGGTTGGACTACTACCAGGTAAATCGGGCTTGGCTGCTCCTGCACATGACGGCTGAGAACACGGTCGCCACACCCGACGGCGGGAAAAGGCCTGTTTCTTACCTCATCCTGGGAATTGCGGCTGCCCTGGAGCCGGAACTCCAGCAATTAATGCTGCCCTTCTCAAAACTTAAGCCGGATGCAGACAGCCTGATCGAAGTGTTGGGGCTAAATTTTGACCCGGACATCGCGCTGGGTATGCCCTCAAATATCGCGCCGCAGACGGCCGGCAAATCTCCAACATCCGCAGCCACTCAAACTGCAACTACTGCACCCGCAGCAGCTCCAACTGCCACTGCTGCACCCGCAGCAGCTCCAACTGCCACTGCTGCACCCGCAGCAGCTCCAACTGCCACTGCTGCACCCGCAGCCAAATCTAATAAATTGGGCGGTGCTGCCTTAGCAGCAGCCGGAGTAGTCGCCGGAGCCGCTGGTATGGCAGCAGCAGCGTCAGCACTGAGCACCGAGGATGAATCCTTCGATGAGTTTGAGGAAGAAGCGGTCTCCGATTTCGACATGGACGATGACGAGGAAGAAGCGGTCTCCGATTTCGACATGGACGATGACGAGGAAGAAGCTGTCTCCGATTTCGACATGGACGATGACGAGGAAGAAGCCTCGGCTTTGGACGGTCTAGGTATCGAGGACGATGAGGAAGACGCCGTATCGGACTTCGATATGGGCGACGATGAGGAAGACGCCGTATCGGACTTTGATCTGGGCGACGATGAGGAAGACGCCGTATCGGACTTTGATCTGGGTGATGACGAGGAAGAAGAAGCCTTAGCTTTGGGCGGTCTCGACCTCGGCGATGATGACGAAGAAGCCTCGGCTTTGGGCGGTCTCGACCTCGGCGATGATGACGAAGAAGCCTCGGCTTTGGGCGGTCTTGACCTCGGCGATGATGACGAAGAAGCTTCACAATTTGGGACTTTGACCTCTGGGGATCTCGAATCGGGAATATCCGATCCGTTTGGGGAAGAAGATGCAGAGTTTGTCGCCGAAGAAATACCCGATCCTTTTGGGACAGCGACCTCAGATGACCTAGATATGGATCTGGGCGACTTGGACGATGACGGTATTGACGATTTCTCTGTATCTGATGACGATGACCTCGACGATCTCGGACTCGACGATCTGGGGGAAGCAACTACCGGAGATCCGGATGAAGATGATTTAGATGCTCTAGGTCTCGGTGATTTGGATTCCGACGATGAGGATGAAGAAATTTCCGGCTTTTTATCTGATTTTAAGTGAGGTTGTTGCGATCGCCCGCATCTGTTCTAGTCTTGAAGTTGGCCGCTCTATTGGTGAGTTGTGAGTTGCGAGTTGTTAATTTTTAATTAGCTCCGACTCACAACTGCCAAAAGGCTTTTTGCCACGAGCGAGTTGAAGAAAACTAAATCCCTGCTGTGAGGGATTATAAGCCCTCGCGCAGAATTTTTTAGCCCAAATTTTGGATGCTGCGGCTGCGGAAATATTGAGTTTGTTGCATCTATTTTTCAGAGGAATTAGCCCAAAATCAGGTATTTCTATTTATTGTTCGCTGCGAAAGCGCGATCGCAAAAAACAGATTTTTTTTTCGCTCATGTGCCTGTTCGCGTTTGAGAGGAAAAACAACCTATTTCTCTCAAACGCGATCGCAGTCAGGCGATCGCAAAATCCAGGTGTTTCCTCGCTCCGCCGCAAGTCCTGTTTCAGACTAAAAACAATTTAAAGGGAGAAGATTTGAGATATGACTGCTATTACTACTAATGAACCGGAAGCTTTAAACTTTGAATGCGAAACAGGCAATTATCACACATTTTGTCCGATTAGCTGCGTAGCTTGGCTTTATCAAAAAATTGAAGATAGCTTTTTCTTGGTCATCGGTACCAAGACTTGCGGCTATTTCTTGCAAAACGCAATGGGCGTGATGATTTTTGCTGAGCCTCGCTATGCGATGGCTGAGTTGGAAGAGGGCGATATTTCCGCTCAGTTAAACGATTATGATGAGTTGAAGCGGCTGTGCTTGCAAATTAAGCGCGATCGTAACCCCAGTGTAATTGTCTGGATCGGCACTTGCACCACCGAAATCATCAAAATGGATTTGGAAGGGTTAGCACCGAAGCTGGAAGCCGAAATTGGCATTCCCATCGTCACAGCCCGCGCTAACGGCTTGGATTACGCCTTTACTCAAGGAGAAGATACCGTTTTAGCAGCGATGGCTGCTAAATGCCCTGAGAAAGCGCCCGTGATGGAATCTCAGAAACAAGAACGAAATGCTATCTCTCAACTGCTGAATTTCGGCAAGAAAAAAGAGGAAGTTGCAGCAGATGAATCGGAATATGTCAAGCACACACCGCTGGTACTTTTCGGTTCTTTGCCCGACCCGGTTGTTACTCAGCTAACCTTAGAATTGAAGAAGCAAGGAATCAAAGTGTCCGGTTGGCTTCCTTCCAAGCGATACACAGAATTGCCAGTATTGGAAGAAGGCTATTATGTATCGGGCATGAATCCCTTCTTGTCGCGGACTGCTTCTACGTTGATGCGCCGCCGCAAGTGTAAGTTAATTGGTGCTCCATTCCCGATCGGCCCTGACGGAACTCGCGCTTGGATTGAAAAGATTTGCTCAGTGTTAGGAATTGAACCAAAAGGTTTGGACGAACGGGAAGCGCAAATTTGGGCTGGTTTGGAAGATTACCTGCAAATAATTCGCGGTAAATCTGTCTTCTTTATGGGAGACAATTTGCTGGAAATTTCTTTAGCACGTTTCTTGATTCGCTGCGGCATGACTTGCCCGGAAATCGGTATTCCTTATATGGACAAGCGCTATCAAGCAGCGGAATTGGCGTTGTTAGAAAAGACTTGTCACGAGATGGGAGTTCCTACTCCTCGGATTGTGGAAAAACCAGACAATTACAATCAGCTTCAGCGGATTTACGAGCAGAATATTGACTTGGTGATTACTGGTATGGCTCACGCTAATCCTTTGGAAGCGCGGGGGATTAATACTAAGTGGTCTGTTGAGTTTACTTTTGCTCAGATTCACGGCTTTGGTAATGCGCGGGATATTTTGGAGTTGGTGACTCGTCCGCTGCGCCGGAATAATTCGCTGAAGGATTTGGGTTGGGGTGATTTGGTGAAGAAAGAAGCTAAGGTTTAATCGTTTTTAGTAAGAGAGTAAGGTGGGCGTTGCTCACCTTATTTTTTTAGGAACCGCTGATGTAGGCGGATTGACGCTTCGGAACGCGGATGAAGTGTGCGATCGATCTTTTAATTAGAAGATGAAAGTCAACTTTAAGTCTCTAGATTATTACTTGAGCCTGAAATATGCTATCAGTTTTTATCCAGAATCTGAAGGTTATACAGCCATAATAAAAGACCTTCCGGGTTGTATGTCTGTGGGGAAACTTTGTCGGAAGCGAGGGAGAACATTGAGGAAGCTAGGGAATTGTGGGTAGAGACTGCTTATGAGTGCGGCGATGAGATTCCTTTACCTACGGCTGATGTTTAGCATAAAGGACGATCGAGTTTGAGGGAGGGTTAAAGGGCGATCGCTCTTTTATTTTTTTATGAACCGCTGATACAGGCAGATTAACGCAGATTAACGCGGATGAAGAGTGCGATCGCTTTTTTATTTAATCGTCGCGGGTTACAAAATGTTGTGTATGCTCTCAACAACTTGCTCAATAAAATCAACCGCTTCATTAACTAATAGTTCATCAATAGGCCAGCGATCGCCTATTGGGTAGGAAGGATCTATGTCTGCTTCATGTGCTATCTTATTTCGGCGATCGACAATCAAAATTAGTTGTTGTTTTATATCTCGCTCGGACCTAACCATGTTAGTAGAAACTTCTTCCCACAACTTTTTATCGCAAATCAGCCGGATAGCATCAGCTATAGCATTTGGCTGCTGAAAACTTTTGTAGCTGTGGCGCTGTCTAATTTCATCTTCTAGCCAGGAATCAATATTTTGTCCTGCGTTTATACCAGTGCGAGCGCTACCCAATGAAATTTGAAACCGCGAGAATGCAGGAGGTTCAGGACGCTGCCCTCGATGAATTTCTAACATTCCTATCCTGACAACTTCGTGGATATAGTAGTCTAAAGCGCTAACCGCTAGAACAAGTGCAGCTCTGAGCATATCTGAAAGATCGAGAACACTACTAGCTTGAGCTTTTAGAGAATTATGCACAGCAATCAGAGCCCGAACGCGAGCAATACTGATGCGAAATAGATCAATTGCTGACTGCATGGCACGTTAAACCAATAATTCTGTCTGCCAGTTTGGAAAAAGCTTCTATGAAGGGTTTTTGTGCTTCTTGAGTGCCTGTTAAAACTATACCAACCTGCTCTATTTGCTCTGGCGTAAGAGCAAAAACAGGTGTTTGATGCTCTTGAGACTTACCAATCAGACTGTTAAAATCAGAAATTTTTGCAAGGCAGAAATCACTGCCGATGTCTTGAGATTCGTACATTTCTTTAGCCAGCAACATACTATTTGCTCGCAAAGATGGTACTAATCTATTAGAAACAGCTTCTTGAATTCTATCTATCCAATTCTGAAAAGCAGCGGCGGGTTCTTGACGTATTATTCGATAGTTTTGAACTATAGTCCCAAGCAAGCGCGGTGTAACTTTGGGAAATGGATAGGCGGCATCTTTCAAAATCCTCATTTCTGAAGCTTTTTGAGCCCAAGCATACCATTTTGGCAAAATTGTTGCCAAAGAATCGATCGCCATTACTGAAAAGAAGTCAGGACTTGTGGGAAGTATAAAAAAATCACTGGTCATCAGCAGGTTCTGATTAATTGAGCTTAAACTTGGACTCATATCAATCAAAATATAATCGGCCTCAAATTTATCTGCTGTTTTTTGCAAAAGAAAAGAAATTGAACCAGGTAAGTTTTGAAGTGCTTGAATTGAACCACTTAGCTCTTGTGCAATGCCTAATTGTACCTCGTATTCAGCAAGTCCAACATGACCGGGCAACAAAAACAGACCCTCGCACCTTTCTACTGGCAAACAATCTACAGCCTCAATTAGCTTAGGCCTTGATTCAAATGCAGGTGTTAAGCCTGATTTAATATTCTGGTTTTTTTGATATAATTCCTCTAGCTCTTCCTTAGTTGAAAACCCCAGAACCATTCCTGTGAGGTTGCATTGCGGATCGGCATCCACTATGATTACTTTTTTTCCCTTGGTGGCTAACATCCATCCTAGATTAAATGTAGTGGTTGTTTTGCTAACGCCGCCCTTGTGATTAAATAGAGCTATTTTCTGAACCATCTTTTTTTATACTTTTGGGGAAGTCAGTACCTGAGCTATAACTAAGGCTATGACTATTATACAGTCAGGGATGAAAGGGCGCACTTTTCCCCAACTTTTCCAGAATCTCAGGCCGCACGCCCGTAACACGATCGCACAAAACGCCGCCTATAATCAAAACTAGCCAGAAATTCTCATCTATTGAGGAACCGCCATGAGTCAAGACAAGGAAAAAATTAGCTATTCAGAGAAAACAGAACGTCTCAGAGTTATCGGTCAGTTTATCAAAACTGTCACACCGATGATTTGGACGATCGTAATTCTAGTAGTCATCATTCCCCTATTAGGTAACTTTCTAATTTCCCAGTCACTAACAAATACCGGAACCACAGCAGTTGTAGTCTCGCCACCGCACGATTTTAGCAAAGTCAACCAAGACATTAAAAACGCTATCCAACAATCCCATATAACTGCCGAAACTTTCGCGTCAAAAGAATTGGACAAATGGGAAACCGAAGTAATTGCAAGAGTTGATAACAGTTTTCTAGATTGGTACTTTGATTACTTCAATCAAAAAAAGATGGAGTTTACCGTACCTTTTAATTTCGTGAAATCTGCCGTACTCAACAGATTTGATATGACAGCAGCTTCTCAAACTGTTTCCGAAAAATTAACCGAAGACTTTCAAAGAGAATTTGCTAACCGCGTTCTGGTTCCCAAAAACGCCCAACTGCGATTTCAATTAATCACTCAAGATACTGCTAACTTGTACATAGCCGAAGTTAGCAAGAATGTGAAAGTAGTTCAAAACAATTATAATATACCGCAAGTACACTGGGACAAATATCTGAACGATATTGCCACCACAATTAGCGACAAAGGAAACGTCTCTAATTTATCATTAAAAGTATTAGTTGGGGGCAGTGGCTACTTAATTGCTAAACCCTTAATTTTGGGAGTAGCAGCTAAAGTTGGTAGTAAAGTTACCGCAAAAGTTGCCAGCAAAGCCGCCGCCAAGGTAGCCACAAAAACAGGCGGTACAGTGGCTAGTCAGTTGGGAGTAAGTTTAATCGACCCTATTGTCGGCATCGGGATTATCATTTGGGATTTGTGGGATTACAATCACACAGTCAAAGTAGAAAGACCGATTTTGCGGGAACATATTTTAGAATACTTAAAAGATGTCAAAAAGTCCCTGCTCACAAATCCTGAAAGCGGGATTATGGCTGCCATTTATCAGTTGGAAAGCGGTATTTTGAAGTCGCTCCAATCTTAATAAGTTCGTAGAGAGGACGGAAGTCCTCTCCCTTAGTTTTGAATCAATAAGCACTAAAATTCTTACTACAAACCTCAAAATTTATGTCCTCAAAAACAGTTTTAACCTCGTAAACACTACCACCATTAACGCCAGAATAGTCGTATATCCCAACCCCCTCAAAAACCCCATAAACGGATTGGTTGAAGTCATCTCAATAATCACCGGTTCCAATTTACTTAAAACCAGAATGGGCCAGATAACATTCGCAAATCCTGCATAGCCAATCATCGGATTTACCCCGTTATCAATAAACAACTGCAAAAACCATTTTCTTTGAAACACATCGATAATTATAGTCAACCCAATCAACAGCAAAATAGCCATTCCCGCCGTTAGAAACAAGTAACTTATCGTCGCTGAATCTTTCTTGATGCCACCTTCATAAGGTTCAAACAGCAAACCCAAAACCAGCCAATAAAACCCCCATTTGTAAAGGCGGTTCAAGAAATTTTCCGTGACATTCCCTGGCTTTCTCAACAAAACCAAAGCGCACAAACACAGCATCACCGTCACTAATGCAGTCTGCCACACCCATCTAGCTTGCAGTCCAATTAACAATACTAAATTGACAGCTAACATCAAAACCATAAGGCTAAAATAGCGCCAACTTTTCCAGCTAGCATAACTCGCCTCTTCCGGCGAACAATACTCTATCCACCGACCCAGCAAATCGCCCACAATCGTACCGGGAATCACCACAAACAAATACTTTAAATAATCAAATTGAAACAGCCAAGGTGCAGGAGAGTACAGCGAAACTAAATTAATCCAACCGTCAGTATGAGAAGACAGCCGCGCCGCCAACAGCAAGCCCAAAAATCCCACTCGCAACCACGTATTTGAACGAGTAAACAGCCAAATTAGCGAGCCGAAAACCGCCATATTTGCTAGTACAATCAAAATAATATCGCTACGGCTAACTAAAAATCCTATACCGTTGGGATATTTGATGTGAGATACGAAGCCAATCCCCGCACTCCAAGCAGCAAGGGTTAAGGATCTCCGCCGCCACACAGACCACCTAGACGGCCAGCGAACATACATCAAAAATAATATTAAAAATCCCAACAATGCCATCCACCACTTCTGCGGGATGGATGCGTCTGGGTTAATTATAGTCGGGCGAATGTGCTGGAGAAATATCGCAAATGACGCTAACAAAAAGCCTCTTTGCAAAATAGATAAAATCACTTTTTTTGTATCCCATCCCTTGGCGATGCGGCGCGACAAAGCTAGCGGTATCGCAGCCCCCATTGCAAACAAAAAGAAGGGGAAAACTAAATCAACCCAGGTTAATCCCGGCAGTTTGTTATTAAAAATGTGGTCGGGCGGTGGCAGTTGAGCGTGATACATCCACGCCGGCAATGTTTTCCGGGCTATTGTACCGGATAAAACCATTGCTAAAACTGCTAGTCCGCGCAGGGCATCCAGCGCGTCTGCGCGTTGGGAAACCGCAGCAACTGCTAAACTATTTTCTTGTTTCACCATGTCTTTTACCTCTGATGTTTGGGATTCTAATTTATATCAAGTACGGTTGGTTTACCGCAAGATATCGGCCGGGGCGGGTTTACTGGAGTTTTTGCGCTTTTTGATAGATAATTGTGAACCTAACCCCCAGCGGAATAACGGTTAATTTACTACGGCACAGGATATTACTACACATCTTTTTTCTTCACAAATAATAGAAGATCTCCGGCTTATTTGCCAATTAATTTGTGGAGCCAGCTTCCTGAAGCTAGGTTGCTGAGTCTTTTTGCGGAGTGTTTTTTATTGACTGTTAACCTGGAAATTCGGTATTTATTGGGTGGAAAAAACCGCAGTTTTAATTTTAAACTGTCGTACAAGTATCCTGATGAGAAATATTTGGCAACGTATTTGTCAACTTGTTTGTTGACAGCGCCAAACGGGTAGGCTATGTGTGAGGCGACTGTTCGATTTTGGTCTAAATCTTGGGTGCATTTCCTCAGTCTAATTTGATCTTCAGATAATTCTCGGTCTAATGCTGTCAGAGAAATTTTTGTTAAATTTTCGTGATTCAGTCCGTGGGATTGAATATCATAAAAACCTTTTTGCATTCCGTCTCTCAAGTCTTGACAAGTTACCTTTTTTATGAGCGAGTCCTGATGGCCCAAGAAGCCGGAGTTGATAAATACAACTACTTTGGTTTTTTTGCCGTATTTATTTTCGAGAGTTTCTAAAATCGGCAGTAAGTGCGTATAAATGCTTTTATTTCCGTCGTCAAAAGTAATCATGACTTTTGGGCGATCGCGATATTCACTCGGCACCAGTTTTTTAGGATTCGCTATGAAATACTCGTAAAGCTCTTGGGATGACAAAAACCAATAGTTATGGCTAACTAAATAATCTAAAAAAGGTTCCAAATTTTGCTGGCTGTAGTCGCCAGGAAATTCTCTACGCGGCGGTATTTCCTGGGAATTCCGAAGGTCAACAATATCGTGAAAGCCGAAAATCGGAATTTCTACTGTGATAATTTCTAGGATTACTTGATAAGTGATGAAAGTTAGGAGGAAGGCGAGTATAAAGCTAATAATGCGTTTTTTTCTGGGCGTCATACCGGGTTTAAAATACTCCGGCCATTTGTTCACTAAATAATTTACCATTGACAATTACAACCTCATGAAGTAAAAAGTTCGGGTGGGAATAAGAGGGTTTTTCTGGCTGATCTGCTGGGAGCATCTAGATTGTCGATCGCCCGCGTTTTCCCTAAAGATAAGCTGGCTCAACTTTAGCATGATAAAATTTTCTCGATCGCACTTATCCCGCAACCCCCGTTGACACGACAGAAGTGGTGGAGGAGTGGCAATCGTCCGCTGGCTAAAAAATCATCATTTGAGATAGATTAGGCAGTATGGGCGATCGACAGCAGCAATTCCGACAGCACCCTCCAACCCCTAAACTGCCCCCTGTTCAAAGGTTCCAAAAAGTCCAACTTCATCTTTGCACTTTCAAGGCGAAGTTGAAGTCAATTTTCTCAGCAGCAGTGAACAATACCTCTCCCCGCCAGCAATTTTTGTGATCGCTCCTAGCGCCTGGTTAATGACTGTTTTTCCTTTACTGCTTCTGTTGCTGCAAGTTGTTAATCAGGCCACTACTTCTATCAACACCCGCTACACATTTGCTGTAATTCCGGGGTTATTTTACGGTACAATCCTGTGGTGGTCGCAACATCAAGATAAATTCAAACCCAGGTTCCACCGCTTCTGGATTGGGTGTAGCGGTCTGTCAATACTGCTTACGTACACTTCCAATCCGAATCGAGCTTTGTATTTCATCTCTCCTTATTCTTTTCAACCTTGAGTTTATCAATCTTTGCCGGCTCAACTCGGACACGCAGCTAATGTCAAAAAAGTCTTAAGTTTGATTCCCCAAGATGCTAGCATTTCTACCAGCGGTTATATCGTTTCCCACCTTTCGGGCCGCCGGAACATCATCCGTTTAGAAGTGATACAGATGAAAGACGAAGAGAGAAAAGTAGTCAATGTCGATTATGCGTTGTTAGATTTGTGGCAGTTGCAGCCAAACAATTTAAAAGTTCCCGTTGACAGAGGTAGAGTTCTGGCGGGAGTGCGTTTTACCGATGAAGCTCGACGGCGAGGTTTGTACGGAATTGCTAAAGTATTGGACGGAGTTGTTTTAGTTCAAAAAGGCATAACTTCTAAGCCGGAAGTTTTGTCGGCTTGGTTGAAATTGCGACAAGAAATCGAACCGTTGATGAAATAGTCGAAAGTCAATGATCGAGTCGGCAGTTGCGATCGCCCCCAGAGAGTAAAATCAAGTAAATTTGCCAGTACTGGTCAATCAACCCCCGTTACTCGACTAGATTTTGATTAAAGGTTTGCTATACTCCAGAAATAGACACATATTAACCTTTGGAAAATCAATAGGCCGGAGCTATGACATCCTATGCAACCTCTACAGCAAGAGCCGAGATGAGTGAGATCCGGCGCTTGAAAAACATACTGCCCCCTGAACTCCAAAGTTGGGTAACAGTAGAAAAAACAATAGAAGTTAATCCTACCCTGATCCGCAGCGAAGAAATAGGCAAAGACCAGGTAGAAATCCAAATAGACCTGATCCGCTGGGAACAGCTAGCAATGGATCAGCGGAACCTCCTATTTTGGCACGAAGTCGCCAGAATCCAAAACGACACCATCGCCAGAGACGGTTGGGAAATGGCAGCCCTCGCCATTGGTTTAGGCGGCGCCGTCGGTGAACTTTGGGTGCAAGACGGCTTGCTGCTGTTACTAGCCCTATCCCTGTGCGGCGTCTCCGGCTGGAGACTTTACCAAAAAAACAACGGAGAGAAAAGTCTAAAAGAAGCAGTAGACGCCGACGAAAAAGCCCTCGCCCTGGCAACCCGCTTCGGCTACACTCTCCCAAACGCCTACAAAAGCCTCGGCAGCGCCTTAAAAACCTTAATCGAGCAAACCTCCAAAAAACAGCAGCGGGCTAAATACGAAGCTCGTCTCCAGGCTCTCAAACGCAACGCAGCCAAAGCCAAAGCCAAAGTCCAACCTATCACCCGCGAAACCTCCCAGTCAGAAAACGTGTACAATTCTTAACCTCATCCCCCGACGCTAGTTACGGGGGTTTTCCAGTTAACCGTTAACTGTTGACTTGTGTGTTAGCTGTTAACTGTTAACTGCGATGGCTAGCGGGTGCAAGACAGGCACAAAAATTATTAACGACAAGATTAATCGGCCTGAATCCACAAAAATCTTGATTCCGATGTCAAAGTTTGCCAGCGACTGCGTTCAAAAATCTGTGGGCCAAAACTGGCACGGGTAGACTTAAGTCTATTTTTGCCTTTGATATCATTCTCGGCGGGCGAGTTTGAAGGCGTTTTTGTAAAGTTTGTATAAAGCTAGCCTTTTGTTAACCATAATATTTGGTAAAGGTGGAGCTGCTAGGACAGAATAGGCTAAAGACATCAGCTTGAAATTTGAAACCAGGACTTCATGGTCAGTCACACCCCAGAGGCAGATTTTCGGGTAACGTACTCGGACGAGATTCCCTCAGTTCACATACCCGTGCGCTTGAGCGTACTTGAAGCCGTAAACTTCAAGACAACCTGCCAGCAACTTTTTTCGGGCAGCACCGTTCCCAGCAAGATTGTCCTAGACTTCAGTCAGACGACATTCATCGACAGTAGCGGGATCGGTGCTTTAGTCAGCAATCTGAAATTTGCCAAACAGCGGGATAGCGACTTGGTGCTCCGGAGCCTCAAGCCACAGGTGATGGCAGTATTTGCTCTCACCAGCCTAGATCAAGTGCTGACGATCGAGCAGCCCTCTGCAACCTCAACTCCCATAGAGACCAACCCCTCGGACAATCACCTACCGATGACCCACCCCTCAGTGCAATCGTGGGTGAAGCGGCTGATAGATGTCGTTGGAGCAATCGTCGGTTTGATGATTACAGGAATTTTGCTCGTACCCATAGCTGCAGCAATCACTATCAACGATCCAGGCCCGATATTTTTCGGTCAAACCCGCTGTGGCTGGATGGGCAGACAATTTAGGATTTGGAAATTTCGATCGATGTGTACCAACGCCGAAGCAATGAAAGCCCAAATCCAAAACCAGGCTTCTGGCGCATTTTTCAAAAATGACAACGACCCGCGGATTACCAAAGTCGGGCGCATCTTACGCAAAACCAGTCTCGACGAACTGCCGCAGTTTTGGAACGTGCTCAAAGGCGAAATGAGTCTAGTCGGCACTAGACCGCCTACCCCAGACGAAGTTGAGCGCTACGAAGTCCCTCAGTGGCAGCGTTTGGATGTCAAACCAGGGATGACAGGAGAATGGCAAGTCAACGGTCGCTCTCAAGTCCGCGATTTTGAAGATGTCATCCGTTTAGATTTAAAATACCAACAAAACTGGAGCCTGGTGTATGACCTCAAACTAATTGTCAAAACTGTAACAGTCCTGTTTAACAAAAATAGTGGCGCTGTGTAGGAACCCTCAACAACCCACCGCTGAACTTTGAGGTGCTGTTGCCGACGGGGGACGGAAACTCGAACTCGATACTTAGTCAAGCAGACGATCGCTAGCGATACCTACGTTAGCATTAAGTGTTAAAATTCACACGCCCAGAAAATGCACAGCTAGTTGCCAGCTCTGCAATCAGAGCATTAATAATTAGCAATTGGCGAGTTCGAGGTCATACTCGAATGATCCCAGCAGGATTTTCGAGGACGAGAAGAACTCACCTGTGTTTAGAAAAGTACCGACTGCTAAAACGATCGAAGCTTAAATCACTTCCTCGCAAGCTGACTCGGGAATTTTCCCTATTTAAACGCCCTACCGAGGCGGGTTACAGTATCAAAAGTCTCTCATTTGCTGTGCGAGTAAATGGTGCGAAAGGAATGCTCACCTTGAGGCAAAACGGGCTTCTTCAACTCAAGCTTGACTTAACTAATATGTTGCCAAGACCTTGCCCTCCTTTTTCTCTCCCTCCGGCGCTGAGTACAGCGGTGGTGGGGGCCGACCAGGGGGAAGAAAGATGAAAGACAAGCAACCAAAGGCCGAGCCGCACCTTCAGGTCGAAACAGACCTGAATGCTTTAACATCCGTTTTGGAATGGTTGGAGAATATCGTTTTGCCCCTGCTGCCAGCGGATTTCTGGTGGCAGTGCCGGCTGATAATCAACGAAGGCTTTACAAACGCTGTCCGCCACGCTCACCAAAACTTGCCCCCCACGACGCCCATAGACATTGAGGTAAAAGTGTTTGCCGATTACTTAGAAATTAGGATTTGGGACAGGGGTCAACCCTTCAACTTAGAAGCAAAGTTGCACTCGATCATGCAAGAGCAGCGCGATCCTTTGGACAGAGAAGGAGAAAGGGGACTGGTGTTCATGTACAAGCTCACAGACGATCTTCGCTATATCCGTACCGACGATCGCCGCAACTGCCTGGTAATGCGAAAAAACATTACATGAGGGCGCGATACCCGCCCGGTAAGGGCGGCTTCTTTCCCAAGGAGTGGAAGATCCCCTCGCCCCCTATTGTCCTACCCGGAATCCAACCACATCCTCTGCAATTCTGCGGGTGCAGGCTCGATGCACGCGGCTGCAGGACAATTTGCTTCAAAATAAATATTATGCGTATTCTAATTTATTCCTATAACTATTATCCAGAGCCGATCGGTATTGCCCCCCTGATGACAGAACTAGCGCAAGGCCTAGTCAAGCGCGGCCACCAAGTCCGAGTCGTCACAGGAATGCCTAACTATCCGCAGCGCCGGATTTATCCGCAATATGAGGGCAAATTTTACCTCACAGAAGAACACAACGGCGTCACAATTCAGCGCAGCTATCTGCGCGTCAACGGCCCCCACCCCAGCCTCCTAGACCGACTTGTGCTAGACGGCAGTTTTGTCCTCTCCAGCGCCGTCCAAGCCTTCAGAGGCTGGCGTCCCGACGTGATTTTCTCGACAATGCCCCCTTTACCGATTTGCGTCCCAGTCGCCTTTTACGGCCGGATTCGCGCTTGCCCGATCGTCCTCAACGTTCAGGATATCGTCTCAGAAGCAGCCGTGCGCGTCGGCTTGGTCAAAAAAAACGGACTGCTAGTTCGCATTGCTGACGCTTTGGAAAAATTGGCCTACTGCACAGCCAGCCAAGTAAGCGTCATCGACAGCGGTTTTGTCAAAAAATTGCACTCTCAGGGAGTACCCCCCGAAAAAATAGTTTGCGTTCCCAATTGGGTTGATGTCAATTTCATTCGCCCCTTACCCAAGGAAAATAACTCATTTCGAGAAACTCACAAACTCAAGGGCAAATTTGTCGTTCTCTATGCTGGCAATATTGCCCTCACTCAAGGGTTGCAAACAGTTGTCCAAGCAGCAGCTCGTTTGAAACACATAACCGAAATCGCTTTTGTAATTGTGGGGGAATCAACAGCACTAGCGCGCTTGCAACAAGATTGCGAAACTTACAAAGCTAATAATGTAATGCTGCTACCATTTGAACCGCGAGAAAAATTGCCCGAATTGTTAGCTGCTGCTGATGTTAGTTTAGTCGTACAAAAGCGCCGCGTTACTAACTTCAATATGCCTTCAAAAATTCAAGTAATTCTCGCCAGCGGTCGGGCAATTTTGGCGTCGGTTCCAGAAACTGGTACGGCCCAGAAAGCAGTGCAGCAAAGCGGTGGCGGGGTGGTGGTAGCGCCGGAAGATTCGCAGGCTTTGGCTGATGCTGTTGAGGATTTGTACTTGCACCCTGCTAAGGTGGATGCGTTGGGCGAGCAAGGCAGAAATTATGCTGTGGAAAATTACGGATTTGAGGAAGCTTTGAATCATTATGAAGCTTTATTTGCGACGGTGGCAGCGAGTCATTCTGAGAAAATATTGGCGCCACTCCCAAAATAAGATAACCGCTTGGAATCGTGCCTACTTACAGCGCCAAAAAATGTTTGTATTCGCAGTACAGAAATAACGTTCGTTAAGATAAATACAAAAAAATGAAATACTGATGGTTGAGCTATTTAAGTCCCCAATATACGAGAACAGGAACTGTCCCCGCAGCGATCCAAACAGCCCTGACTACCCCGATTAAAAGTAAAATAGTGATGAGGGAATTTTTTTTTGACTTCCCGTTACAGCAATTTTGATTAAGATTAAAAAAAATCAGTTTAATTAACAAAATATCATAAAAATTCCCAGAGAAGCTAGCAGTGGCTTAACGACAAGATAACCTTTGAGGGCACTGACTAAAAATAGAAAAAATGAGATAATTACCAAAAATAGCAAGTCCATTAGACTAATTGTTCAGGTAGCTACTGTTTTAAATATTCAAGCAGTTATCAGAAAAGATAACCTATCTCCCAAACAGTCGATCGCCCGGAAGCACCGGAGATGTCACGACACCGCCGTTACGCGACACAGCAGTCCATTAAAAGAAAACGCTAAAATAGTAGCTCCTACAATTTTGGAGTTAATATTTGACACTTGCACCGCCCCAGCGCGAAAACGTCCTAGCTTGGCTCTGTGACCGCGTTCCTGCTGCCCGGATCACACATATCCTCGGAGTCGAACAGACAGCAGGTGACTTGGCTCGCCATTACGGCCTCGACGAAGCAAAAGCCCGATCGGCCGGTTTGTTGCACGATTTGGCAAAATACTTCAAACCTCCACTGCTCCTGCAAATGGCCCAGAAGGAAGGTTTAGAGTTAGACTCAGTGTTGGAAGCACACCCGCATTTGCTGCACGCAGACGCAAGCGCGATCGTCGCCAGAGACGAATTCGGGGTGGTCGATCGAGAAATTTTGGACGCAATCGCCAATCACACCCTCGGCAGACCAAACATGAGTCAGCTCAGTTGTACCGTATTTGTAGCAGATAGCATAGAGCCGAGCCGCGGCAACACAGCCCAACTAGAAGCTCTGCGCGAGGCAAGCTTGCAAAATCTTTATGCAGCCGTGTGGCAAAGTAGCGATTATTCTCTTAAATATTTGCTAGAAACTCGCTGCTACATCCACCCCCGCACCGTACTTACGCGGAATTGGGCGCTGCAAATGGCCCGCGAATCGCCGGAAACAGGAAATTCGACAGAAAAGTCGATCAAACAAATCACAAGTTAAAAGTAAAATTTACCAGCAATCCTGTCCTTACTTTTGGCTTCAGCCTAACTCCTATTTCCAGCCTCAAACTGGCAACAACCGATCGCGAAAGCGCACCCATTCCCTCGAACCCTATCAATTAGGAACTTAAACACTTAATGTCAGATCTAACCCAACTCGAATACTCCAGAGCCCAGTCTACAGCAACGGACAGCACATCCCAAGACGAAGCCCGTGGCCTGATCATGACCGTTGCCCAAGCAGCCGATGACCGCAAAGCAGTAGATATTGTATTGCTCCGGGTGTCAGAAGTATGCTTTTTGGCAGACTACTTTGCGATCGTCACCGGATTTTCCAACGTCCAGGTACGAGCCATCTCGCAAGCAATAGCAGACCAAGTGGAAGAAGAGTGGCAACGCTTGCCACTGCGTACACAAGGGCTATCAGACGCTAGTTGGATCGTCATGGACTACGGCGACGCCATTATTCACATTTTGAAGCCTCAAGAGCGGGAGTTCTACAATTTAGAAGCGTTCTGGGGACACGCCGAACGCATTGACTTTTCCCCCGCGCCGTGAGGATGGCTAATGTGAAAAACGTTTCTGCTTCTATTTGTCCCGTTCCGCAAGAACAGCGACCCATCAATGAATACCAAGAACTTAAAGAATCCTGGTTTTTTAGCTGGGTAACACTCAATTGGCCCGGATACCTGGCAAAACTAGCTTGGGTTTGGGCTTGGAGTTGCTTGGTATCGGGGCCGATAGCTGCTTCTAGCTTTGCTCCTGTCAAGTATCCAGCTCAGTTTGTCCTCAGCGGTGCCGCAGGTGCCGGTTTTATTCTAGGATTAGCTTTGCTGCGGCTCTACTTGGGTTGGTTCTACGTGCGATCGCGCCTTTCAAATCCCACGGTCGTCTACGAAGAGTCTGGTTGGTACGATTGTCAATCTTGGCCTAAAACTCCCGAAGTTTTGCTTCAAGACCAGTTGATTGTCAACTACCAACTAGAACCAATTCTCAGGCGTCTGCGGCAGACATTTTATGGTTTGACAGTATTGCTGGTAGCCGGGGGACTAACTTGGAGTTGTTTGTAATCGCGAATGGAAGGGAGTTTTGAGTTTTGAGATTGCCGCGCACAGCCAACAGGGCACACGGGGTGCATGAGTGAGAAACGATCGCAGAAAGATTAACTTTATAACTCGTAACTGGCAGCTCGCAATTCAAAACTTCCACCGGCCCCAATCTAAAATCTAAAATCTAAAATCTAAAATTGATATGACAAGGGGAAAACGAACCCAAGCTCCCGAACTTGAAGTTACACTGCTGCGCGAAGGTATTGTGGAATCAAGGCACCGCGCCCAGGCCGCTGTCTGCGACAACCGCGGGCGCGTTCTGTCTGTTGCTGGTAACTCGGAAACGGCATCATTTGTCCGTTCTTCACTCAAGCCTTTTCAAGCTTTGGCGGTGACGGCGACTGGGACTTTAGAACGCTACGAATTGACCGATCGAGATTTAGCGATTATTTGCAGTTCCCATCAAGGTACGATCGAGCAATCGCGCCAGGTATTTAACGTCCTGTGGCGCTGCGACATTGACCCCTCTAAACTTCAATGCCCCATTCCCGAAGGCAAAAAGAGCGCCCTGCAATACAACTGCTCCGGCAAACACGCCGGAATGCTGGCTGTCTGTCAGCAACTGCACTGGCCTATGGAAACTTATTTGCGCCGCAAACATCCCGTCCAGCAGCTTATTTTGGGCAAAGTGGCTGACTTGCTGGCAATGCCTGCCGAAGAGTTTATCAGCGCTCGTGACGACTGTGGCGCTCCTACCTATCTGTTGCAGTTGGGGCAAATGGCGTCTTTGTACGCTCAGTTAGCCTCCGGCACCAATGTGGATATGGAGCGGATTGTCCGCGCTATGACTCATCACCCAATGATGGTTGCCGGTGAGGGCAAATTTGACACGGAACTGATGCGCTTGACTCAAGGGGAATTGGTGAGCAAGTCCGGCGCCGAAGGGGTGCAGTGCATTGGCCGCGTTGGCGAAGGCATGGGCTTGGCAATTAAGGTGACGGATGGGGGAAAACGCGCTCAATTTGCTGTGGCGATTCACTTGCTCAAACAGTTGGGGTGGATTACTCCGACGATCGCCGAAACTCTTTCGGAAACTTACCTCACTCTCAGCGACTTCAAGCGCTTGGAGGTAATCGGGGAAGTTTCGATGCTTTAGGGCGATCGAGACTCTGAGCCGATTTCAGCAACCCCTCCCACAATCTAAAATTTTTTTGATTTAGGGGTTGCAATTTTCAGAAAGATATGTTTATATTAGTAAAGAGACAAAAAGCGACGCGGGATAGAGCAGCCTGGTAGCTCGTCGGGCTCATAACCCGAAGGTCAGTGGTTCAAATCCACTTCCCGCCACCAAATTTAACCGAACCCTGTAATCGTAAAGGTTTCAGGGTTTTGTTTTTGGAAACCACTAGAGAGAGACAAAGCGACGCGGGATAGAGCAGCCTGGTAGCTCGTCGGGCTCATAACCCGAAGGTCAGTGGTTCAAATCCACTTCCCGCCACCAAATTCGATAAGACAAGCCCCGGCAGCCTAAAAGTTGCTGGGGTTTGTTTTATACCGTCTGTTTGATGCCGAGTGCGATCGTCTCTGCGACAGATTGAAAGCAGTTTATTTTAGGCGGCAACAAAAATGAGGACACAGCAGTGCTATGTCCCTACTGTATATTTGTATTTTTCTAATTGGGACAAAATAAGACCTACCCTCAACCTAAACACTCAACCCTATACTTTTCGACGACCGTTTGTGCAAGCTTTCTTTGTCAAAAATCTCCAATCCGATATCCATATTTTTCAACTCAGGATTTTAAATTGCTAAATCGGCTGAGCTTCCAGCCAATCAAAAATCAGGTTTAATTGTTCCAGCGTAACTAACCCGTACTGCCACAAAACCATCGGCAGTTCGCTGGCATCTTGTTCACCGTGTCGGAGAGCAACGGCGATGGCAGAATTCGATATTGCCAACTCTCCCCGCAAATAATCGATCAGTTGAGTTTTTCCCATCACCTTAACCGCCAGTTTTATGCGCTATTGTAAAGATATGTAGCTAATCGGTCTGTATCGGAAGTTTAATTGGTCTAATCGTATGTTCACAATAGAGAACCTTGTGTGATGGAAACCGCACAAAACTTGTGATAAAACTCTGATAAAAAAGCGATCGCAGTCACAATAACTGCGAGACTCAAAAATTGGATTCCGCGATCGCTCGTTTGCTTCAAATGAATTGATTTAAAAGTGCTAAAGTCCTAGCTGAAGCTGAACTCCCGCTTCTGTACCGCTGTCGGTTTGTTTTGGAGGTAGAGGATTTCCTTGACGCTGGGCGTCCGAAGGAGTAGTAATAAATTCCAATGGGCCATCGATTTTGAGGCGAAATGTGTCGCCCAAGCTGCTTTCCCTTCTAGCAGAATTAGACGCCGTTTCTGGTTGACCAATCAAGTTTTGGTAGTCCGAGTCTAAGGTTCTGTCCTCCACAGTCCTCAACGAGTCCCCAGATAAAGTCGTTTCCGAATATTGGGGCGCTGGTTGCAGTCTTTGTTGGGCGAGAACCGCCGGGGTCAAACCGATAAAAATGGAGCTCAGTCCGAGAGCAGTGCCAAGAGTAGCCATAACTGCGTTCATCATCCATGCCTCCGCTAGTTGCATCCTACTATGCTGATTTTACCTAGCCGGAATTAAGTTGCACTCTATCAAAAGTAGCTGCTTGTGGAGATATCAATTAAAGTTCCTGTTAAAACTTATAACTTTCGATCGCGCTATCGGTCAAAGAGAACTGACGTTGCAACCGGGTTGAAACGCCAGAATACGTCATTTCAGGCCTGAGTCAACCCAAAACTCGATTGGTTTGATTAGCGGGCGTCAGGAGTGGAAAAATAGTTAGTGCTGGACGCAGGGGTGGCTATCCATCGGTTTTTTTTCACGAAAATAGTTCGTTGCAGACCGCCGAAACGCTAAAAACACCCAGTTTCAGATACCAGTCTAAAAAAAGAATGCAACAGCAGGCAAGTTCTAAACCCTTACAGAATCTCTTTTTCCCAATTATTTAATTCTTTAATCTCAAAATCTATAATAATATGAGCGTGTAGATTAAGTCCAAGATTGATACTGCATTCATCTCGCTCGCCAATGTTCCCAAAGCTCGCGATCGCGCTAAGATGACGGGGGCCGTCGTTAAAAACTCAGTTGCCAGCGGCAGATTCCGAGTTATTAACAGCACTTTGCCTACTAAAACCATCTCAACTTCAAAACCTGCGCTCATCAAGTTGTACTTGACCGGAATGTTGTAGGTTCATAATAGTTCTGCTTTACCATGCCAATCAAATATCTGACCGACTCGATTTTAAAAATGTCGGGAAAAGTGCCAATTCGCATCGTCCTTGTTGTGCCTTTTGCCCTCCAGACTTTCGCTGCGGTAGGGTTGACGGGGTGGCTGTCACTCCGGAATGGGCGCATAGCCGTCAACGATGTTGCCGCACAACTGCGGGCAGAAGTCACATCGCGTATCCAGCAACATATTAATAGTTATATTGAAACGCCACACCAAATCAATCAGCTCAATCTCGATGCTATCCGTCTCGGCATTGTGAACGAGCAGGATAGTGATAGTTTGCAACGCTACTTCTACAAACAAATCAAAATTTTTGATAAAATTAGCTACATTCAATTCGCATCCGAAAAAAAAGATTTTATTGGAGTTGAACGCCTCGACGACGGCAAGTTGCAAATTCAGATTTCCAATCAATCTACTGGCTATAATTTACATAGCTACGCGCTGTCAGAGTTCGAGAAACCAACCAAGCTATTAAAAACTACTCTCAACTACGACCCCCGCGTCCGACCTTGGTACATAGCTCCGGTGCGCGCAGGCAAACCGACTTGGAGTAAAATCTATAATTATTTTGATGCTCCCAAACTAGCGATTACGGCTGCTCAACCAGTTTATGGCGAGGATGGTAAACTTATTGGCATCCTGGGTTCTGACTTGGCACTTGCCCAGCTCAATCAATTCTTGGAAACTCTAAAAATTGGCAAATCAGGACAGACTTTTATTGTAGAAAGGTCGGGACAATTGGTGGCAAATTCTACTCGGGAACCGCCATTTATTGTTAGCAACGGTGTTGCAAAACGGATTGTGGCAGCCAGCAGCAAGAATGTTCTAATTCGATCTACCGCCCGCTATTTGACAGAACGCTTCGGGGATTTGCACAAAATTGACAGATCTCGCCAGTTAGATTTTACGATCGACGGTCAACGGCAATTTCTACAGGTGACGCCGCTTTTAGACAGCAGGGGCCTCGATTGGTTGATTGTGGTGACGGTTCCTGAAGCCGATTTTATGGAAAGGATTCATGCCAACACTCGGTATACTGTGGTGATGTGTCTGGGTGCTTTGGTGCTGGCAACGGCGATTGGCGCTCTGACTTCTAGGTGGATTGTGGTACCGATTCGGCGTCTGAGCAAGGCTGCGGATGCTTTGTCGCGGGGAGAATGGGACGGGATGGCAGTAGATCCCGGCTTGATGGCGTCTGTAGAGCGGGAGGATGAGGTGGGTGTCCTGGCTCGCTCTTTTAATGTGATGGCCGGTCAATTGGAAGAGTCGTTTACTACTCTCGAAGATCGGGTAGAATCTGCGATCGCCGACAAAAATCAATTAATTATTTCTCTGAAAAACTCGCAGCAAAAACTGGCTCTGCATCTTCACCAAACTCCTTTGGGAGCAATTGAATGGGATCTAAACTTTGAAGTAGCGGAATGGAATTTGTCAGCGGAAAGAATTTTTGGATACAACCGCTTGGAAGCTATGGGACGCCACGGAGTCGATCTCATAGTTCCTGAAAGTGCTAAGGAGTATGTCACGCAACTATCTATAACTTTGCTCACTAATCAAGGAGGAGTTAGTAGCATTAACGAAAACATCAGAAAAGACGGCAAAATTATTCTGTGCGAGTGGTACAATACGACTTTGGTTGATGCTGACGGCAGCATTATCGGGGTGGCATCGCTGATTCAGGATGTGACGGAATTTCACAGTGCTGTGGAGAAGTTGCGGGCTAGCGAGGAGCGGTTTCGCCAGTTGGCAGAAAATATTCATGAGGTATTTTGGATTAGAGAACCCAATCAAAAGCAGCTAGTTTATGTGAGCCCTGCTTGCGAAAAAATATGGAATTTGAGCTGTCAGAGTTTGCAGTCAGAACCGGAGGCTTTTTGGGATGCTATTCACCCGGAGGATCTCGATCGCGTCAAGGGTGCTTTTGAGAAACAGGTGCGGGGCGATTATGATGAGGAGTATCGGGTAGTGCGATCCCCTACGGGGGCTAAGCCAACGGACGGTTCAGTTTGCTGGGTGCGCGATCGGGCTTTTCCAGTCCGCAACCAAACGGGAGAAATTTACCGCATCGTCGGTATTGCCGAAGATATTACCCAGCGCAAATTAGCAGAAGAATTCCAAAAAGTCGCTCAAACCGCTCAAGCTGCAAACCAAGCCAAAAGCGCCTTTTTAGCTAATATGAGCCACGAATTGCGAACTCCCCTCAACGCGATTATTGGTTACAGCGATATTCTCAAAGAAGACGCCGAGGATTTAGGCTGCGAAGATTTTATCCCCGACTTGCAAAAAATTCAAACAGCGGGCAAACACTTGCTATCTTTAATTAGCGACATTCTCGATATTTCTAAGATTGAAGCGGGGCGGATGGAACTTTACTTAGAAACTTTCAACCCGGTTAATTTAATTGAGGAGGTAGTTTCTACTGTCAAACCCTTGGTAGATAAAAATTTTAATAAGTTTGAAGTTGATTGTGGTAGCGACTTGGGAATGATGTATGCTGACATTACCAAAACTCGTCAAATATTGCTCAACCTGCTGAGCAATGCAGCCAAATTTACGGAACATGGCACTATTAGCCTCTGTATTGAAAGAGTTAAACATGACAGTTTAACCACTCAAGAAATAGCAGAACCTTCCGACTCAATAATTTTTCGCGTAGCTGATACGGGCATTGGGATTCCCCCCGAACAATTGCAGCATTTATTTCAAGCATTTATGCAGGGCGACGCATCAACTACGCGCAAGTATGGCGGCACGGGTTTGGGATTGACTATTAGCCGTCACTTTTGCGTGATGATGGGTGGCGATATGCACGTTGAAAGCGAGTTAGGTTGCGGTTCGGTTTTTACTGTGTGCTTGCCGGCGCGGGTTTAATTATTGGTCAGGAGTTAGTCTTGCTGTCCGGGACGCAATTATTACACAAGAAACCAGCTTTCTTGACAAAAAACCTACGCTTTCAGATGAATTCGGGGCAATAAACTAAGGTGATGATACCATGCACCATAAGTCCTAATCCTAGGTAATTTGCCGTTTCGGCCGCCCCAAAAGTTGAGCTGTTAATACGCCGCCAACAAAGCCAAAGAAATGCGCTTGCCAGGAAACTCCCGGCTGCGAGGGCAAAACTCCCCAAATTAAACTGCCGTAGAAGAAACCGACAATTAAAGATAACAAAATAGAGGTAAAGCTGCGTTCAAAATAGCCCCGCAGCAGCAAAAAGCCGAAGTAACCAAAGATTAATCCGCTAGCACCAATGTGAACGGAATTAGGCGCACCGGTTAGCCAAACTCCGAATCCACTGACTAGCACAGTGACGGCACTCACGATAAAAAAGTCGCTAATTTCTCGCAGCATAATCAACCAACCCAATGTCACAAAAGGGAGGGTATTGGCGGCTAAGTGAGCAAAACTGCCGTGCAGAAAAGGCATCAACAGGATTCCTTGAAGTCCGTCGAGGCTGCGGGGCCGGACTCCGTAGGCATTCAGCCGGCCTTGGAACAGGAATACATCGACAATTTCGATAATCCAGAGGAGAGAGACGCAGCCGCCGAGAATGGCGGCGTGGCTTTGCAATTCGCGGGTGATAGTTTTGGTTTCTGGGTTACTCATGGGTGGTGAGGGCGGTGATACCGATTATTTCTAATTGTAGGAGTTTATGAGCGATCGCGAGCAAAGATAGTTGGGGCGAGGTTTCAGGGTTTTTTGCAGCAGAGCTTATTTAAAAATATTATAACTTTCATTAAAAGTTCCGCATTTACACGTATAGGATAATTCAGCTCAATGCGTCACAATTGTAATTGAACTACAAAAGGAGAGTCAACCGAAAGTTGAAGCTAGAACGTAGAAGACAAAATTTTTACCCTATCAATCAATCGTTGGGCTTGAAATGAGGAGACTTTTTAGACCGCACACCGTCTTAAAAAAAATCAGGAACTACTTTTCTCGCCCTAAGTCATTAATTTAAGAAGTTCAATCCGGTAAAGCAAAACGAGATGCTGTAGATACTGATTGTAGATAATATCGCACAAGCTCTACAGAGAGTTCTTGGCACCTCGTTATAAAAGAGGAACAGAGCAAAATGAACGTATTCGAGCATACAGTCTCCTACCGAACTCTGCCAAATTGGGTAGGATTTGGCAAACAAGAAACCGCCGTTAATGTCGCTACAAATTCTCAACCTTACGGTCAAAAGCCACACTTTGACCCCTTGCATCCGCTAAAACAATGGCTTGATAACACTGCAATTAAAAGTCAAAAGTTGGCTCGGTTGCTGTGTAAGTTTATTCCCAGCCAGTGTCCGTTTGAGCGAGAAGTCAAAATTGGCGATCGCACTTTATTATCCATTCCGCCGCTGTGCAAGTTAAATCCGCTTTACGAGCAAGTGGTTGGGCTGCGCTTTCGTGCTTTGTGTTATTTGGCTGACGAGTGTGGCGAAGATGTAACTCCTTATTGTTAATTCTGCAAAAACTTAAAATTTTCACTGTCTTTTCACCCTCCCTTATCCTTGTTGGGGAGGTTTTTTTTATTTTGAGATTATTCGGCGCTGGAAACCTGTTAACCTCAAACTCAAAGGTGGCGAAGCGCCGGTCATTTGAGTTCGAGGTTAAATTACACAAACTTTCATCTGCCTCAGCAGAAAAGCCAGATATTCTGTTAGATCCCCGGCTTTTTGAAGAAGTCGGGGCTTGAAAGACCGATCGCATTTAAATACTAAAGGGAGCGAATCACTCGTTGTTCGAGAATGCGTTTGCCTTTGTTATAAATACTAAGGCTAGCTCCTGTAACAATGTAATCGTAGGCACCATTTTTGGCCACGTAACCAGTCCCCTCTTCAGTTCGAGCACGCAGGGCGATCGTGCTGCCGTTACTCTTTTTAACGCCGTAGTAATATAGTTGATGAGCGTGGTTGTAGCACAGATATATCCGAAAGTTGCTGGTCTCGAAATAGTTTGCCAGTGTCTGTCTTTGGCGAACACAAAAATCTCTCACCTGTTTTTGGGGAGTGGATACATGAGCTATTTGTATGGTTTCAATCGGAGACTGAGTGCGAGACGCTGTTGATGCAGTGCTTGTGTTCGATTGTCCTAGAGCAAAGGTTGCCGCTGGATTGCTGGCAAATAGCATTAAACCAAGTAAGCTGGTTTGTGTGAGTCTTGCTGTGAAGTTCATAAGTCATTCCTTTAAAATATGTTGATGCGTCTAATCTAGGTAAGTTGGATTGATTAGGGCGATCGAACAGTACAGTTTTCCCAATCGGCCTCAAGGAGGAAATCCTTGGATGCAATTTCCGTTTCCCCTGAGAGCGGGTACTATTCTCAATAAGCTTTTAGGGGCAGGCTAGAAGCCCGCCCCACAATAGGATTGAATGTATAATCGAAAGCTCGTTACTGAGAATGATATTTTTTTGTGAGTTTCCCTGCAACTGATACCATTTTTTTAAAGATGTGATAGAGATAAAGAATGTAAAATCCAAGACCATCCAGTGAGAAAACCAATGACGCG
>NZ_JAUBPS010000051.1:0-48027 GCF_036700865.1 Microcoleus sp. S13C4 | reverse complement strand
TATTTATTGCACCGCCTCTTAAATGAAGGGCAATTAATAATTAAGTGGGGTCGTAAAATCAAAAATAAGGGCAATGCTTGTATCACAGTTTAAATGTGCAACAGCTTATTGAAGAAGGATATCAAAAGTTATCGATTCCACAATCAGAGACCAAGAGTGGACGGATTGCTATTTCCACGGGTGTAACCCTCCAGAACACTGTTAGGGTAGAAATTTCGGACAACGGTACGGGCATTCCGCAGGGAATACTGGATCGAATTTTTAACCCGTTTTTTACTACGAAAGCTGTGGGGAAAGGTACGGGGTTGGGAATGTCGATCGCGCACTCGATTGTGGTGGAAAAGCACAAGGGCAAGATTGACTGTATTTCGTCCATAGGATACGGAACAACTTTTAAGATTGAGATTCCGATCAACAAAGTGTATAAATAGTAGGGTACACCAGTCGATTTGAGAGTTGAGAGTTGAGATTTGAGATTGACTCCACAGTGGTAGGATGCGTCAGTCGATTTGAGAGTTGAGATTTGAGATTGACTCCACAGTGGTATTATGCGTCACCAGTTCTTGATTTTTAGGCGCGCAGCGATAAGCTGACTCACCTCCAACTTAAAGACTAAAATAGACGCAAGCTGCGAATGAAGCGGTGCTGCATCAAACCTTTAATTGTATAAAAATTGACATGATGGGATTAATCCTGGAAGCGCTGCAAGCAATGGGACACAATGTCCGCTGGATGTCTTGGAATTTGTTTTTGGCTTTAGTACCGCTGGGCCTGAGTTTTTGGCTGTTCCGCAAACCTCGATCGCGCTGGCTGCTGTGGGGTACGGGCATTCTCCTAGGCGCTACTTTTTTGCCCAGTACGCGCCATGTTTTGGCTTATCTGAAGCACATTGTGCAAGATGTGGGCAAAACTTACGTTTTGGGGGCGATCGCGATTACGCTGGCACTGATGGCTCTAGACATCTGGGTACTGCGGCAGCGTGGAGTTCGCTCTCTCCGGTGGTGGGGCGCTTTTTTCTGGTTTATTGCATTTTTGCCCAATGCGCCCTACGTTTTAACTGATATCATTCATCTGATTGAGCAGATTAAAGAGGGGAACTCGGTGTGGATTGTGTCTCTAGCTTTGATCCCGCAGTATCTGGTGTTTATGCTAGCCGGGTTTGGGGCTTACGTTCTGTCGGTGATGAATTTGGGTTACTATTTGAAGCAACAGGGTTTGAGTAGATTTATCCTGGCAACCGAGATGACTATACACGCACTTTCGGCGATCGGCATTTATTTAGGGCGATTTATCCGCTTCAACAGTTGGGATATTCTGACTAACCCCGATGTGCTGGTTAACACCGTAATGAACGATTTGATAGGCAAGCGTCCGGTTTTAGTAATGGCTGTAACTTTTGTAGTAATTGCTGTTTTATATTGGTTAATGAAACAAGTAATTTTAGGAATTAGCCAGCGATTTTACAGGAGCGAATTGCAGTCGGACTTAGCCGGCGATAGCGCAACTTCTTCCAGCTAGAGCGATTTGAGATTTGAGATTAAAGAATTGATTCAACAGATGAATCTAAGAGCTTGAACTAAGCTCCCCCATTTTTTGTCTCCACCAGTTAGCTCGGAAAACAAGTTTCCGTCTGTGGGTGAGACAAATTTTTTCGCCAAACTCCGAAATAAATTACGGCGGCCGTTTGTCACAAGACTTGATATGTTAGAACAGTGAAAGTAGTTTTGTAAACAGCAAAGATGAATCGATTTGACCGTCAGTTGTGGCAGAGATTTATTGCGATCGCCCAACCTTACTTTTATCCTTTAGAGCCTGGAGGCGGCAGAATTTTTTTAGGATTAGTGGCGCTGTTGTTGATATTTCTGTTCGCTGCTATGTTTGTGGCTGTCAGTGTTGTCAGTTTGGGTGCTCAACTCTTTTTTCCAGAGGCTTTTAACGGGGTTGCGGCTGGCTTAGCTACTTTGATCAGAGGAATTATCTACTCACCGACAATTGCGATCGTTGGTTTAATGCTCATCCTCCCGCTGGCTGCTTTTGTCTTTTTTAGAAGCAAGTTGATACCGCGCTGGAAGCAGTGGATAATGTTAGCTCTGCTGCTATTTTTGTCGCTGTCTGTTAGCGGAATTAACGTAGTCATTAGCTATATTAGTAATTTTTTCACGACAGCGCTGGCTGAAAAAGATCAGATTACTTTTTGGCGGTTTATGTGGGTTTATGCTGGAGTTTTTATTGTCGGTACCCCGATAGTTGTTATTTACGGGTATACCCAAGATAAACTGGGATTGTACTGGCGAGAGTGGATGACTGATAGTTTCCTAGGTAGTTATTTTCAAAACCGCGCTTATTACGAAATCAATTCTCAGAACGAAATCGACAATCCCGACCAGCGGATTGCTGAAGATATCAAATCTTTCACTAGCACAAGTTTAGAGTTTTTGCTGCTCATATTGGGGGCAGTTATCGATATTATTTCTTTTACAGGCATTCTGTGGTCTATTTCCAAAGGTCTTTCGCTCGGACTAATTATTTATGCTGTCTTTGGCACGACAGTCATGATATTTTTTGGCCAAAAGTTGATATTTTTGAACTTCAATCAGCTCTCCAAAGAGGCTGACTTTCGCTATGGATTGATTCACATTCGGGACAATGCAGAATCAATTGCCTTTTACCGGGGAGAAGCACAGGAATCTGTTCAGGTAAAACACCGATTTTTAGCAGCAGTTCGGAACTTTAATTTCCTAATTGGTTGGCAGCGAAATCTGGGATATTTTAGAGTTGGCTATAGATATGCAACTTATATTATTCCCTCTTTATTCCTGGCTTCTATCTACTTTGCGGGTCAGATAAAATACGGCGATATTACTCAAGCTGAATTTGCTTTTCGTCAGGCTTCAGAAGCATTTTCTTTGGTTGTATATAGTATTGAAAGCTTGAGTTTATTTGCAGCGGGAATTAATCGTTTGGCCACGTTTAATGAGTCTATAAAAAATGAAAAAAGTGCTGTACAACTAGACTTCAGAACAATCGATACAGTTATAAGTTCGCAATTGACACTGGAACACGTTACTTTAGATACTCCGAAGCATCAAAAGACTTTGATTAGGGATTTGTCGGTAGCGGTGTCGCCAGGGGAAGGACTGTTAATTGTCGGCCAAAGCGGTGCAGGGAAGAGTTCTTTGCTGCGGGCTATTGCGGGTTTGTGGGAGTCGGGAACGGGCCGTTTGGCGCGGCCGGAATTGGGGGAAATGCTGTTTTTACCGCAGCGTCCTTATATGATTTTGGGTAGTTTGCGATCGCAACTTTTGTATCCCAATACCAGCAGCGAGGTTGATGAGGAAAAATTGCGCCGCATTTTAGCATCAGTAAACTTAGCAGATTTGCCAGACCGATTGGGCGGTTTTGATGCGGATTTAGATTGGGGTGAGATTTTGTCGCTGGGAGAACAGCAACGTTTAGCTTTTGCTAGATTGTTATTGACGGAACCGAGATACGCTATTTTGGATGAGGCGACAAGTGCTTTGGATTTGAAGAACGAGCAACATTTATACCAGCAGTTGCAAGCCACTAAAACTATGTTTGTGAGTGTCGGCCACCGAGTGAGTTTAGTGAAATATCACCAGCAGGTTTTGGAACTTTTGGGCGATGGAAGTTGGCAACTGCTTTCGCCGGAAGAATACAGCGCTAGTACGAAGGTTTTTGGCTGATACAGGGCTGCTTTCAAAAATGGTAAATTTACCCGGTTTGTGGTTGGCGGTGAGTGGTGGCGCGGTTGAAGATGTATGGTTTGGTGCTATAAATTAAGCGCCGTGCCTCCACGCTACAATAGGTTTTACGGGTAGGGAAATAGCAACAATTAATGCCGAGCCATTCCCGGTTTCTCCTACCCTTTTAGATTAAAGAATTAAAGAATTGAAGAATTGGGAATGACTGATTCGGTATGGGTTTGGATCACGGGCCTACAGTTGCACTCTTTGTTTAAACTGATATCACAATCGATAATGGGGTATAAATATCTAAAACTGCCCAAACAACAAAAAGCAAGCTGAACGTTTGTAGATTCGATTCAATTGCTCGCCTGCGAGAACTCACACAATATAATAGAAGATAGATTTTTAGTATAGGCGAGATTCCTACTTTGACTACTCCGATTCCTCAAAACTTTGTGCAAACGATCGCCAAACAGCGCGGTGTCACAGATGCCGAGTTAGAAACTGTGTTTATGGCTCTCGACGGTCAATCTACGGCGACGATCGCCACAAAGCTTGGCATTAGCGACATCGCCGTTCGCAAAAGACTCGGCGAAGTTTACAAAAAGTTTCAGATCGGGGGGAACGGCCCTGGAAAGCTTTCGGAATTGAGGCATCAGTTGCTGTTTTCATACCACACCGATCAGGGAACGAGCGATTTTAATCGAGGTAAAGGCTCTCTATTGAAGATGGCGATTGGACACCGACAGGAAGATTGGGGCCAAGCACCGGATGTTTCGGTTTTTTACGGACGGACTGAAGAATTAACTACTTTAAAGCAGTGGATTCTATCAGATAATTGTCGCCTGGTAGCGCTGCTGGGTTTGGCTGGTAGCGGCAAAACAACTCTGTCGGTGCAGTTGGCAAAACAGGTACAGAATGAGTTTGATTTTGTGATTTGGCGATCGCTGCGATCGACACCAGCACCATCCGACTTCCTAGGAAGCTTAATTCAACTTTTTTCTAACCAACAAAAACCCGATGTACCCATCGACCTCAACAGCCAAATTACGCGATTGGTCGAGTATCTGCGGAAACACCGCTGTTTGGTAATTTTAGACGATTTGGAAGCGGTTCTCAGACCCGAAGAATTAGCGGGACACTACCGCGAAGGCTACGAAGGATATCGAGATTTAATTGTGCGGCTCTGTGAAGTCAATCACAATAGCTGTGTAGTCGTAGTTAGTTCAGAAGAACCTACGGAACTGGCTTTGCTGGAGGGAGAAAAAGTGCGGTCTTTAAAACCTGCTATTTCCTCGGAGATAGCCCGGGAAATTTTCCAAGAAAAAGGTTTGTGGCCTCAAGATCAAGAGTTGGAAATCTTGTTATCCCGGTACGGAGGCAATCTCTTAGCATTAAAGATTGTAGCGACAACAATTAACGAGTTTTTCGAGGGAAATGTTTTAAAGCTTTTGGAAGCAACTGCTTTATTTATTGAAGAACATATCAGCAATTTGCTGGCGCAGCAGTTCGATCGAATGTCGAGTTCAGAACAAGATATTGCCTACTGGATTGCTATTGCTCAAAGCCCGATTTCCCTGGCAACTTTACGAGAGCAGATGTTGGTCAATTCATCGCTTTCGGATTTACTGAAAAATCTCGATTCTCTGGGTCGTCGCTCGCTGATTGACAAAATCACTGAGGGCGGCGAAACTGTTTTTATGCTTCAACCTTTAATCGTGCAATATGTGACAGACCGATTAGTCGAGCAGATTCGAGCGGAGGTTTTGGAGACGGTTAAGACGCAAGGAATAGAAAGAATGCGGCTGTTGAAAACTCACAAATTGAGCATCAACGTTGCTAAACGGAAATGGGATAAAGGCGAACCAAGTATCTCTATTTTAGCAGTAGTAAAAAATCGGTTGCAAGTGTTGTTTGTGAAGACGACAGGCTCTGAAGAACCGCTAAATATCTTGAAGAAAGTTGCCTCTTATCTAGAGGATAAATCCATTCTTGAGGTGGGATATGCTAGGGAGAATCTGGCGCAAATTATTTCAGAAATTCAGCGATAAGAAAAAAGCGATCGCTTTTTGACAAAAGCGATCGCCTAATTTTCAACACAAACAGAATTCGATAAAATTATTTGACAATGCCAAAAACCGATGCAGATTCAGACCCTGTAATTTTGCCCAAAGTCGGCGCTTTTTGAGCTTGTGCAATTCTGGGAACCAAAAATCCCTTCGCATAAATCTGAGGATTGTCTTGAGCTATTTGGATATAAGATTGACGGACTGTGGCGTTCACTGCGACAGTCTTGGCATCGTAGACTTGCATCGCCATGTTGGGATAAAAACCAATGCCGACAATCGGTATCAAAAAGCAAAATGCGATCGCCACTTCGCGAGGTTTAGCATCAATAAACTGTGCATCACCAGGCAAAACGCAACTATTACCAAAACAAACCGCTTCATCCAGATTGTTTCTCTGATTCTGCAAATTTAGATCCTCAAGGTCACAAGCCGCTAGTGTCCCACAGTTGTAAAATAACTGTCGCAGCATCGAGAGCAAATAAATCGGCGTCAAAATCAGTCCTACAGCAGCCAGGAACACTGTCACCGCGCGGAAAGAACTGCTGTACATATCGCTAGTTGCGACGCCCACAAACACGGACAATTCGCTAGCAAAACCGCTCATTCCAGGGAGTGCCAAGGATGCCATCGTGCCTGCGGTAAACAAGGCAAACACTTTCGGCATGACTTTTCCAATCTCGCCCATCTCGTCCATGATCATTGTATGGGTGCGATCGTAAGTAACGCCAGCCAGGAAGAATAATACTGAGGCGATTAAACCGTGGGAAATCATTTGCAACAGCGCCCCATTGATTCCCAAATCCGTGAAGGAAGCAATACCCAACAACACGAATCCCATGTGAGAAATCGACGAATTCGCTAAGCGGCGCTTCATATTCGATTGGCCGAAGGAATTCAGCGCGCCGTAGATAATATTGACCACGCCGAGCACCGCCATAATCGGTGCAAAGTAAACGTGTGCTTTGGGAAGAAGTTCCAAATTCAGGCGAATCAGCCCGTATCCGCCCATTTTCAGCAATACGCCGGCCAGAATCATCGACACGGGAGAAGATGCTTCGCCGTGGGCATCAGGTAGCCAAGTGTGGAAGGGGAAAATCGCCAGTTTCACACCGAAGGCAATTAACAATCCCGCATAAAGCAGTAATTCTAAACCCAGTGGGTAGTCCTTCAAGCCTAGTTCTACCATGTCGAAGGTGGGGGTGCCTCCGCCGTAGAATGCCATTGCTAAGGCAGCTATCAAAATAAAGATGGAAGCGCCGGCGGTGTAAATCAAGAATTTGGTAGCTGCGTAGCGGCGGTTTTGTCCGCCCCAAATCGAGATTAGTAGGTACACCGGAATTAGTTCTAGTTCCCAGACAATGAACAGCAGCATGATGTCTTGGGCGACGAACACTCCTATTTGTGCGGAGTACATCACCAGCATCAGGAAGTAGAAGAGTCGGGGCTTGCGATCGACTTCCCATGCGGCAAAAATAGATAGCGTCGTCACCAATCCCGCCAACAGTACCAACGGAACTGAAAGCCCATCAACCGAAACAGACCAGTTGAGGCCTAAAGAAGGTATCCAGGAATATTGTTCTACGATTTGGAAACTAGAGATACTCGGATCGTAATGAGTCCAAAACACCCAGCACATTAATACAAAATCTGCAATACCTACGCCTAGCGCATACCAGCGGACGGTTTTGCCGTCTGTATCGGGCACAAAAGGGATGGCGAGGGAAGCGAGGAGGGGTAGGATGACAATTGCGGTCAGCCAAGGAAATTGATCCGCTATCATGATAGTGAGAATAAATACTTAGTTGGAAGTTACCAAGATTATAATACTAAATTTAATCAAAAATTAAGATTTGTAAATAAATCTTTTTTTTTTAGAGATATACGGAGTAAATTATCTAAACACAACTTGCTGCAAAAGTCAAGAAGTTTTGCAGCTATTAGTCAGGAGTCATTAGTCGCAGTTTAGCGGTTGACAATTACCGATGACTGATTACTCTGTTGCCATGCAGTGAAAAACTGTGGTAAATATTCAGATCGATCGAGATAAAGTCCAGAGTTGTTCGGCGAAAGATGCAATTACAGGGAGATACGCCAATTGCGATCGCCATTTTTCCGGTATACCAGATTCTCCGTAAAAAGCCCCAGCCAACTGTCCGTAAACCGCACCTGTTGTATCAGCGTCGTCGCCCAAATTCACAGCCAACAAACAGCCTTCAGCAAAAGAATCACTGTTGTAAAACGCCCAAAGTGCCGCCTCCAAAGACTTGACAACATAACCCGTACCTTTGATTTCAGGAGGTTGTCGCCGTTTAAAAGAACCCGCCGCAATCTCATCAATCTCTGCTACCAGGGAATTTTCTGCCCAATATCCCGAAATCGGACAATATCTTTCCGAAAGCAACACATCTTTAGCAACTCCATTCACAGCCCCCGCAATTAAAGCACCAAAATAACGGCAAGCATCCACACAAGTAGCAGCAGCGTGAGTAGTTCTCGAACTTTCTCCAGATTTTTCTATTACTTCTAAAGGATTTTTAGCATAAAACAAAGGCACGGGAGCCAAACGCATCATCGAACCATTGCCAGCAGTCTGAGCATCGGTAAAACCGCAGTAAGGTTTTCTTGTATCTTCAAACTTCCAAAGTGCTTGTTGCACCGTATTGCCAATATCAAAACATTCACCCGTACTGCTCAAATGTCCGTCTCGCCACCACCGCAAATAAGTTTCTAACTGATGGACTGGATCGAAACCTTGTTTCTCAATCAAACTTTCAGCCAAACAAAGCGCCATCGAAGTATCGTCCGTCCACTCGCCCGGTTGCAGTTTAAACGGGCCGCCGCCAACCATATCGTTAATAGGCGCAAACGTTCCAGGGCGACAGAATTCTAAAGTTGTTCCGAGAGCATCGCCAACTGCTAAACCAAGAAGACTGCCGCGATAACGTTCTATTTGCTGCATAACCTAATTGAAAATTAATAATTAGTAAGTGTTCTTGAATTCAAAACTATTTCTATCTGCATTTGATCTGCGTGTATAACAATCAATGCCAAAATTGTCAAATTCTCTCTTTCCCTCTTCTCTTAATTCTCTTTCTCTGTGTGTTGCGTCCTCTGCAGTTCATTCAAAAAAAATCTCGTTCACAATCGATACCAAATTTGTGAACCTCTCTCCTTCTATCTTCTGAACTCTTAATTTTCTTTCTCTGTGCCCTCTGCGCCCTCTGTGGTTCATTAAAAAAAAATCTTCTTCACAAACGAAATAGAACTGCCCTAACTGCCGTTAAAAATAAAAAAACAAGACTTTCTCCCCAAATGCTGAGCCAAAAGACGACTCAGGCTAATATTGATGTTAACCTGTCCCTACCCGAGATCAAACTGTCCCATGACACCCGATGCCTCCGCCGCAGCCGCTGCTGCCGCCCCTCAATCAACACCCGAAGTCAGCTTAGAGTTGCAAGTCCGACTCAAGACAGAAGATGGACAGCTACTGTTGCTACTCCCCCCAGAAACCAATAGCGAACCTGCAACAGCCTCCGCCTCGACTTGGACTGAACTTTGGCAGCAGCTAAAAGTCAGGCTGAATGCGGGAGAACGCTTTTGGCAGCCAAACGCAGAAGTACAATTGATGGCGAGCGATCGACTTTTAGATATCCGCCAACTCCAAGAAATCGCTGATGCACTAGCCGAAGTGGAACTGCAACTCAAACGAGTCCACACCAGTCGCCGCCAAACAGCCGTTGCCGCAGCTACGGCAGGCTATTGTGTAGAACAGCAGCCTCCGGTTTCTTCCCTGAATAAAGCCACTGCCGAAAAACCGCAATCGCTGGCGGAACCTTTATATTTGCAGATGACAGTGCGATCGGGCGTAGAAATTCGTCATCCAGGCACCGTCGTACTTTTGGGAGATGTAAATCCCGGCGGCTCAGTCATCGCCGGAGGGGATATCCTAGTTTGGGGCCGTTTGCGGGGCGTCGTGCACGCCGGTGCCGGTGGCAATACCAAAAGTGTGATTATGACCTTGCAGATGGAACCGATGGTGATTAGGATTGCTAAGTATGTTGCCAGAGGCCCAGAAACCTCACCCGCTCAGTTTTTCCCGGAAGTCGCCTATGTGACGCCTCAGGGGATTAGGATCGGCAGAGCCTCTGATTTTGACAAATCGCAGTTAGTCGGGGGTAATGAGTAATCGATAATTGGTCAGTGATAATTGGTAATTGGTCAGTGATAATTGGTAATTGGTAATACTTTTTCTTTTTAATGCTGCACTTGATAATTTTTGCCGGGGCTAAATCAGTCACTAAAGGACGCTTTAAAAATTAAGGGCAGGATTAAAAAGAATTAGTAGAACAAGGAAAGTTGTGAGTTTATGAAGTAGGGGCAAAGGCTTTCGCCGTGTCCCTACGGCGGGGATAGATCGATCGCGCGGTGTCCTTCATAAACCTGCCATCTGCTGTAATTTCCTGAATAACCGATTGCTGCCTAATTACCAAAGAATAATTGCCAATTATCAATTAACAATAAGACCAATTACCACTTAGCCATTACCAATTACCAATCACTAATTCCCAATTCCCAATAAATCTAAAATCGCTTATGGCTCGCATTATTGTTGTTACATCAGGGAAAGGCGGGGTAGGAAAAACCACCTCCACAGCCAATCTCGGCATGGCTTTAGCTAAGCGGGGGCGCAACGTTGCCGTAATTGATGCCGATTTTGGTCTCAGAAATTTAGACTTGCTGCTGGGCTTAGAAAATCGCATTGTTTATACGGCATTAGAAGTTCTCGCAGGAGAGTGCCGATTAGAGCAAGCTTTGGTGAAAGATAAGCGGCAGCCGCGCTTGGTGCTGTTGCCGGCTGCCCAAACTCGGATGAAAGATGCCATTAGCGCCGAGCAAATGAAGCAGCTTGTGGGGATGTTGGGAGCAAAATACGACTATATTTTGATCGACTCTCCTGCTGGAATTGAACAAGGTTTTCAAAATGCGATCGCCCCGGCCCAAGAAGGCATCATTGTCACCACTCCCGAAATCGCTGCTGTCCGCGATGCCGATCGAGTCATCGGCCTGCTGGAAGCCAACAACGTCAAGAAAATCAACCTGATCGTCAACCGGATCAGACCCGCAATGGTGCTGGCAAATGATATGATGTCGGTACAAGACGTGCGGGAAATCCTCGCCATTCCGCTGTTAGGCGTCGTTCCCGACGACGAGCGCGTCATTGTTTCCACAAACCGAGGCGAACCATTAGTATTGTCGGAAACGGCCTCTTTAGCTGGAACTGCCTTCGACAATATTGCCCGCCGCTTAGAAGGCGAAAAAGTTGATTTTCTAGATCTCAATCCCCGTCGCGAAAACTTCTTTACTCGCCTCCGCAAGTTCTTAAATACTAAAATTATGTGATGTGCTCATTGGCGATCGGTTTTGAACCGCAGCAAGTGCATCACAAAAACTGGTCAAGATTTTCCCTCAGTGATACCCGTTCCCCAAAAAAATGAAACTGTATGTCAACTCCAAACCCTTAGGGAATTAGTGATTCCCCAATCGAAAATCGAAAATCGAAAATGGTATGACCTTTTCTATGCCTAACCCTTGACAAACCCGCCAGACCCATGCTATCTACACTTCTCGAACGACTTTTCCCGCGCACCCCTGACAACAGCCGCGACGAGGTAAAACGGCGCCTCAAACTGGTTCTAGCCCACGATCGCTCAGAACTCAGCCCAGAAATGGTTGAGTCGATGCGCCGAGAAATTCTAGAGGTGGTGTCTCGCTACGTGGAAATCGATACCACCGGGTCTGAGTTCTCGCTGGAGAGCGACCAACGGGCCACAGCACTAATTGCAAATCTCCCGATCAGGCGCGTCAGGCTCGAACATCCACCGGAGAATTTGCCCCAGAATTTGCCCGCGAATCGGCCCGAGAATCGACCCGAATATGTACCGGAGTATGTAGTCGAAATTCTCCCCGACACTAGCGAGTGATAGGGATTGAAATTTTATTGTCAGGCAAAGAGTTCGATCGGCTCGATCGCCATTTAAATTAAACTATCTCTCTCGAATTAAAATATTGTGGTGGGCACTCTTAGGCAGCCCAAAATATGTGATTGAAAAGGGAAAAAGTTTCTGATATCTAAAAACTCCTGAAGTTAATCTTAATAACTAATGGCTCTTTCCAAAGGAGCGGGCGTGGACTATCTTAATAACTAATAGCTCTTTCCAGAGGCTCTTGTAACTGAAGTTCTAAGGGTCGGTCGGAGCGAATTTTTAAACCGGGTAACTCATGTTTGACCAACACTTTTTCGCCTGTTTCAGCAGTCGCACTCGGCAAAAGTACCCAGCGGCTGCCAAGGAAAAGAGTGCTTAAAGTTGCAGAGTTTTGAGTCAGCCAAATTATCGGCAATTTCGGCCGATTCTCAACCGCATCTTCTCCAGCATTAACCGCCGCTAAAGTTTCCAAAACTACCCGGTTCCCCGAGACGAGTCCAGTCCCGGCAGTCCAAAGTTTGACGTTTAACAGGCGCTTGCTAGCATAGAAGTACAGAGACGCAGCTACAGTCACGGCTCGTTCAAACTCTTCTGGCTGCCACGCCGCAGCGCTGTCGAGAGCAATAATAATTTCTTGACCGCCGGCTGCAACTTCTAACTCTCTTACCCGCAGTTCTCCGTAGCGGGCGCTGGTGCGCCAGTGAATTAGGCGGGTGGGGTCTCCATGGCGGTAAGGTCTGAGGTTGCGGGTGAGACCTTCGGTAGCAGTTTGCGATCGACTGCGATTGTAAAATTGCGGGCTGTCTTCTTGACCGATGCGATCGATCAAAGGGCAAGTGCTCAAGGGCAAAACTTGTGGATAGACAACCGCCACTCCTTTGGCTGGGCGACTACGCCGGCACCAAAACAACCCTAAAGGTGCCGCCGTCCTCAAGTTTACCTCTTGCCAACGATACACGCCGCGCTGCCGGACTTCTAAATAGTATGTATCCCTGTATATACTTTTAGGCTCTATGACTTCGATGGGGCGGACGACGGGTTCTCCCAATACAAACGGCAAGATGTCTACCACTTGCAACAAAGTCTTAGGTTCGCTGGCGCGATTTTCGATTTCTAGTTCGACGGTGATTTGATCGCCCGCACTCACCGGTTCGATCGGGCGGCGACGGACTTCCAGGGAACGGAGCGATTTTCCAGGCAAAACGGCCGCTACTCCCAACAGCGCCAAACCCCCACCGCTGAGCACATATAGCCACCCAGACATTGTATTAGTCGCCGACCCAAAAAAGAAAACCGTCATCCCCAAGAGCAGCCAACCCGCGTAGGCGGGGGTGACAGCACGATTTTCGAGCCAGTCAGCAATTTTGTGACCGATGTTCATAGGAGTTTAAAGTGTTAATTACTCGATCGCCCCATCAAGCCTAATTGTAAAATATTCTCAGCATTTAACACCGAACTAGCTGCGAGCGATAAGATTAGAAATCGGGCATTTTTTCGCAATAAATCTACATTGACCCCGCCCAAAAACGGATACAAGCCCCCGACACTCAGTCAGGGTCGAACCCCAAATTTTAGACTCTAGTTCATGCTCCCCGATTAATCTGTGGAGTAAATCTAAAATCTAAAATCTAAAATCTAAAATAGACTGACTGGAGACAAAAAAATGAACCCATTAAACAATCCTACACCCGTTCAACCAGAGGCTCAAGCCCGCCGACGAACACCGCCGCCACCGCCGCCCTTGGCTGCAGCAACACCCGCGCCTCCTGCACCCGCGCCTCCTGCACCCGCTCCTGCCCAGCAGCGGCCTGTTGAGACACCCGTCAGTACGATCGAACAAATGGTCAGAGATGCCCATAGCGCAGGAGCTTCCGACATTCACATTCGAGTCGGCCAAGTACCTCGATTTCGGATTCGTGGCGTGATGCAAGTAGCAACTACCCACCCTAAAGTAACGCCAGAAATTTTTGAACATTACCTAGCCGAAATTCTCACCCCCGAACAGCGAAAACAGTTTGCAACTACCAAGGAATTAGATTCAGCAATTTTTTACCCAGGCTTCGTGCGGTGTCGGCTAAACTGTTTTGATTCCCTCAGCGGCGGTGCCCTAGTATTGCGGTTGATTAGTTTGGAAATACCTACTATCGATGCCTTGAGGTTGCCAGAAGTTTTCAAAAATATCATTTTGCGATCGCAGGGATTAATATTGGTTACAGGGCCTACCGGTTCGGGGAAATCGACAACCGTAGCTGCGATGATCGACCACCTGAATCAGATGGAGCAAAAGCACGTAGTTACAATTGAAGACCCGATCGAATTCATTCACCCCTCTAAAAAATGCTTGGTCAGCCAGCGGGAAGTCGGCTTGCATACCCATGAGTTTCAGCAGGCTCTGCGCGCAGTTTTGCGTGAAGATCCGGATGTGATTTTGATCGGGGAAATGCGCGATCGCGTTACCATCAATACAGCGTTGCAAGCAGCTCAAACAGGTCACTTAGTATTGGGAACTCTCCACACTCGCAGCGCCATTAACGCTATTAATCGGTTGTTGAACCTCTACCCGCCCGAAGAACAACAGGCGATGCGGATTCAAATTTGCGATTCTTTAGTAGCGGTAATTGCCCAACTTTTGCTGCCAACTGTTGACAACCGTCGGGTAGCAGTTCACGATATTTTGGTGAATACACCTGCCATGCACGATTACTTGATGAAAGGTGCTGATGATGAAGCTTTCCGATTAATGGAACATGATACTTACGAAGGAATGCAGATTATCAACCAGGGTCTTTACAAACTGGTGCTTGAAGGCAGAGTGACGATCGAAGAAGCAGCAAAAACTTCTCCCGAAGCCAGCGATTTAGACCGTCGCTTGCGAACAGGAGGCTACGATGTTGGGGACGCTCGTGGCTTTGAAGGCAGCAAAAAAGAACGCATTGTTCGCGCCTAGTAGCAGCACACATACAGGGGTAGGCACAGCAGGACTACCCCACCCATGCAGTAACAAGATTTTCAGCAGAGGGAAATATTTGATTACGGGTTGTGTGCGTATCTTTACTTAATACTTAAATATGTTTAGTAACAAAAAATACATTTTAATTAAAAACTAAAATGCTATAATCAATATTAATTGTATTGTTAAGTTTTTTAAAGGTAGACCGTACTTTACATAAACTTTAAAATTGCGTGAAAACTCGCAGGTGATTGCAAAGAAATAGTAAAGATATGTTCGGAGTATTGCCAACACTCAGCAATTTAAGTATATAGTTGTAGTGACAAATTTTGGACAGAGAACATTCCGACTTTGCCGATATTTGCCGATCGCAGAAGTAAGCAGGTTAAAAAAGCGCTTAATAAAACTACAAGCAGAGCCGATTGCCGATATTTCCAATTAAGTAGCTTTCCGTCCAAAAAATCCTACAACCGAGCAGAGTTTTAAAGATTCTGTCCCTCGAAAATTTGTTTAACAACGCGCTTATCAGCAACCGTATTTCTACAATTTAAAGGAGCAAAAAAAGTGAAGAGTGCATTTAACCCATCAGAAGTGTTTGAAGGTGCCAGCAAAGCAGAAATAATTGAGCGCATCCAGCAGCTAGTTCCCCCCGGTTCCCCGGAACCCCAAGATCCTGAAATCCTCGCGGCTTTACAAACTCTCACCGCACAGCTAATCGCAGCCTATCAAGCCGACGGACAATTAGAAAGCGAACCTTTTAGCGATGTGCGTGGTCGCACTATTCACCTATACGCATCCGCAGTCAGCAGCCAAATCAAAGGAAAAACCATCCTCATCACCGGTGGAGAAGGATGTGTCGGTCGTTTCTTGATCGCAAAACTCCTTGAATTAGGCGCAACTAAAATCATTTCTGCAGACAACGCCCGATGTCAAAACCCCGAAGAAAATCTCCCGCTTTTTACCAGAGAAGATGCTGTAACTTTCTATGCGGCCGACATTCGCAACCTCGACGCGCTCAAACACATATTTGAGGTAGAAAAACCAGCAATTGTTTTTCACCTAGCAGCCCAACGCCAACCCGGACTAGCTGAAATCAAAATCCGAGAAACAGTTACAACTAGCCTGTTAGGATGTAAACATGTCATCCAACTCTGCGAAGAATACGGCGTAGAACACTGCATCTTCTCTTCTACAGGCAAAACATCTCGATATTTTACAACCGAAGTTTACGCCGCCTCGAAGAAGTTTGCCGAATGGCAATTTGCCAAAGCAGCTCAAGAAGGAGATGTCACTTACGGGATGGTTCGCTTTACTCATATGTTGGAAAATAGCTTGTTCTGCGAGCAAATGTCCAAAAAAGTAGAGCAAAGTAAAACTGTCAACGTTCACGCTCCCCACCGCTACGTAACTGCTCAAAATCTTTTTGAAGCCGTACATTTATTGCTAAATTCTCTGATTGTGTCGGTTCCCGGAAAACTGAAATTTGTCGCCGTGAGCAATCTCGGGTGGCCCACAGAAACATTGGAAGTAGCTCTTTATAAAATTCTTGAATCAGGCAAAAATCTGCCGATTTATTTTCAAGGACTTTTGCCGGGATACGAAGAACCGTTTTTCCTGGGACAGTTTGACTGGAAAAAACCTACAGACATTCACCTCTTAATTAATGTTTTGGAAGATCCTTTTAGAAGTGTTAACGATACGGGCGACATGGTGAGTGTAGAATTAGCTCCTTTTTCTTTGCGTGTGTTAGATAAACAAGTATCGAAACTGGAAAGCTTAATCATCGATCCTGCTTTCCCGGAAGTGCAAATCAAGCACGCTCTTGTCGCAGCGGAAAAAGAAGTGATTGCTTCCTCTTTTGCGTGGAGCGCCCCCGAAGAATTGTTGAAGATTTTGCAGTGGGGAATCAATCCGAAGAAATTGCAAGGTTACGGAACAGCAATCGCTGACTACAGCGAGATTATTGAGCTCCTACTGCAAGGAATCTGCGGGCGACTTAACAAAGAAGTCTTGCACAGTGCTGGAGTTACGACAGATGAGTTTGATGACTTAGTTGAGAGTCTTTCTACCCTGGATTTGATTCAAGCAGAAGTGGGATATTTGCGCTCGGTGTCGAGATATCTCAGAGAATTTGCACCCCCCGCACAGTTCACCAAAAAATCTGAACCTGTTGCTCTCCCCGATGCAGCGTAGCTTAAACATAGTTTTGAGTTTGGAGATTGCTTCGTGGCTGCCCACCCACAGGGGATGAATGAGTTATATCAAATCCGGTTGCACGAGCGAAATGATTGTTCACTGTTGACTGTAGAATGAGGGGTCGAAAAACTGCATGATTAAGTGTTAACTGTTGACTCGATTTTATTATTCCGATGCAACCGGATTTGATGTTAAACATCGATTAAGTTTTTAGTTGATTAAAAATAGAACACCCAGAAACCTGGTTTCTTTTAGAAACCGGGTTTTTCCAGTCTGGGCTTATTTGAGGTTTAATTAAATTGAGTGAATTAACATTGTCAGAATAGACATGATATGATATAGCCATCGTAAATCATTTGTGAGTTTCTTACTCCCTCCCCTTGATAAGGGGAGGGTTGGGGTGGGGTAAAAAGTTTACGACTCCTGCAAGGATTTCTATATTAGTGACGACCGCACAACCGCACTGAAATTAATTGGTAATAATGACGCTAGTCTTAGTAATTTTAGGATGGCTTAAGTCGTCACAAAAAATGTGAAAATGATGATTTTTGGCGTGCATGATATAATGATAGTTTAGAGAGGGTGGCTTCGTGAGTTAACAAAAGTGCAATAACCTTAAATAAACTCAATGAACGCAACAAATAAAATTAAATTAAGGTAATAGAATTTTGGAAATTAATCAGCTACTGTTCCTATTGATTGATGTTGTGCTATTGGCGATCGCCCTGATCCTTCTAATTCCCGTTGCAGTTCTATTTCTAGAATGCAGTGCAGCTTTCTTGTCCGGCCAGGGCGAGACACGGGAAAGTAAAGCACCCCGCCCCAAAGTAGCAGTTTTAATTCCTGCCTACAACGAAGCAGCAGGAATTGCTGCCACCATCTCTACCATATTGCCACAGCTAACACCTCAAGACCGCCTGTTGGTGATTGCTGACAACTGCACGGACGCCACGGCAGAAATCGCCCGTAACTCCGGTGCCAGTGCGATCGAGCGCCAAGACACCCAACGCAAGGGCAAAGGATACGCACTGGATTTTGGCTTGCAGTCGATCGAATCTGACCCCCCAGAAGTAGTCATCATGGTTGACGCAGACTGCATCTGTCAGCCAGACTCTATAGAAAAATTAGCCCGGGTTGCAGTTGCTGAACAAAGACCTGTCCAAGCAACTTATCTCATGGAACAGCCACCAAATCCTACTCCGAAAGATTCCATTTCTGCTTTAGCATTTCTTGTGAAAAACTTAGTTCGTCCCAGCGGATTAAAACAGTTAGGATTCCCATCATTACTAACAGGTACTGGCATGGCTTTTCCCTGGTCGATAATTCGATCGGTTTCCCTAGCAAGCAGCAATATTGTTGAAGATATGCAGATGAGTTTGGATTTGGCGATCGCCGGACACCCAACAGTATTCTGCCCCGAAGCAAACGTCACCGGGTGTTTACCACAGCAGCAGCAAGCAGCTAAAAGTCAAAGAACCAGATGGGAACACGGTCACATACAGACATTGTTAACTCAAACTCCCCGGCTGACAGCAGCTTCAGTCGAGCAAAAACGTTTTGACTTATTGGCGATCGCCCTCGACTTATCCGTCCCTCCCCTATCGCTTTTAGTCGCTATCTGGCTAGCTGCTTTTGCCGCCTGTTTACTAGCAGCAATTGTGGGAACATCCTCAATTCCAGCCGTCTTGTTAGGAGTACAAGGACTGCTAATTTTAGTTTCAATTGTCAGCGCTTGGGCAAAATTCGGGCGTGCCGACATTTCCGGTGCAACTCTTTTATCTGTTCCTTTTTACATCCTGTGGAAAATCCCTTTGTATCTGGGTTTTATCCTGAAGCGGCAAACCAAATGGGTGCGGACAGAACGCGATGTTTAGTATTCGGTATAGTGCGTCAGCCAGATAGTTGAGTCAACTCAAAAATCTAGTTTATGACGCACTTTACCATGAATAAACTGATAGGCAAAAAACTATAGATTTAGTATTTGTATGGTGCCTCAGCTTGGAAAGTCAGATTGGTTATCTTGGTCAGCAGCAGTAGGCTGCGGTAAACAGACTAAAATCAGTAGGAATCATATTTTGGCGTATTTCTCCAACGCTAGCCCAATGAACAAGTTGATATCTGATTGCATTTCTGCACTCTAAATAATCCTGTATGACAATTCTCGTGCAACAGACTCACGAACGTCGCTGGTGATGAGTTCCAGGTTATTAGTAGCCACTGAATTGGAATGTTCTTTCGCCAGCCCAACAAACACAAAAAATCTGAAGCTGGAAAATTCCAACTTCAGACTTTTACTAACTCCCCGGGTAGGATTTGAACCTACGACCAATCGGTTACACTTATCCCAACGTTTCCGAAGGGGGTGGACTATTTCATCATCCCTACAAATCATGTTTGTGATCTGTCGTCGGATGTCAGGCGCTATGAGATTTATTGGTTAGGCTCCTCATCTCTAGTCTCTGCACCTTTCCGGCTACTTGCGATCGCAACCGCTGCCTTTCGCCAGACTTGGCTCAAGATTGCCGCCACCCAAAGTGCTGCGGTTTCCTTGAATTCACCCGATTTTTCAGTACCCGTTACCGGATAGAGCTGCTATGTCACTAGGGCTTTTGGTTGATGCCAAAGGCTTGCATTCATTACAGCCGACCGCTCTGCCACTGAGCTACCGAGGATTGGGGGTTTTTGTTACCCACATTTACTAACAATAGCTGAACTTACTCGATTTGGCAAGGCCTTTGATAAACTTTTTTTTGTGTCATACAGCGAGCGGGTTTGGGCCGCTAATGCAGCCCCATTCTCAACTTGGCGAGGCGCTTCTGCGATTCTGGATCGAGGGAATTGGCGAGAAAGCGACTGGAGTTGTGTTTGCGGGATTTGTGCTGGCGCTCGCTGCGGCGGGCGGTGGATTCTACATCAGCCGCTAGTTGTTCGGCGGACATCCATTCGGCACCGTAGCCGACTACGGTCAATTGCTGCGCTCGGTCTGAAGTGGCGACAATCATGCGGCCTTTGCCTTTGACCGAGCGCAACTCGTAGCGCAAACTAGCACAAGATTTTTCAATATAGGTATCTGCTGTCTGACCGAAGTCAGTGTAGTGCACTGATAAATTTTTAGTAATAATTTCTTTAACGCCGGGACTATCTCGATAGTGAGCGTCAAACACCAGCCGAGCCTCAAAATCTTGAACGGCGCTGTAGTTAACTAAAACCTCAATCAACTCGCGGCGAGCTGTTTCGAGTTCGTCGCGATCGCGCTTCTCTCGGAGTCGAGGCCAAAGTCCAATTATGTTATAGCCGTCTACAAGTAAAACTGCTTGTGATACATAGGGTGACATGGTTCAAGGCTGAAGAGATCCAGCACGTATAGGACATTATTTGCATTGTTCATCAAAGCTTTTGTTCAATAATATTACCTATTGATGTGTAATTGCTAGGTTACATCGCAATAATTAAACCCCCCAGAGCCAGCTTTACCTGAGTTTTGGGGGGTTAGATTAACCTATAAATTTTCCGGCTTATTCGCCCGATTCCAGCGATACGGGCGATCGTACAACTGTCGGCAGGGATATTTTCTCAACAGCAGGAGTACAACCGAGCCACTGCACCGACAACTCCGCAAACTGCTGCGGGGGGCCGCTCACGCAAAAACGAGTCGGTAGCGCAGTACCAGGATTCCGCAGCCCCAAAAGCTCCAATTCTCTGGCAGCAGCAGCCACCACCCGTACCGCAGGATCGATCAATGTCACCCCAGCAGGCAAAAGCGAGCGAACCACCGGAGCCAACAGCGGATAATGAGTGCAGCCGTAAATCAGCGTATCGATGCGCTGCTGAATCAAAGGAGCCAAATATTCCCGAGCCACCTCACAAGTATAAGGGTCGTGAATCCGGTTTTGCTCCACCAGCGGCACAAAAGCCGGACAGCTAACCTGCCACACCAGGCAAGAATCGTCCATCTCCAAAATCGCATTTCGATAAGCATTGCTAGCAGCCGTAGCAGGAGTTGCGATGACCCCGATCCGCTTGCCTTGCTGCACCGCAGCCTGCGCCCCGGGCAGAATTACTCCCAACACCGGGATATCAAATTCAGCCTGCACCATCTCCATCGCCAAAGCAGAACTGGTGTTACAGGCCATAATCACCATTTTCACATCCTGTTCCACCAACCAGGCCATAATTTCGCGGACAAACTCCACAATTTCTGACGGCGTGCGAGTACCGTAAGGCAGCCTCGCCGTATCTCCAAAATAAAGTATTGATTCGTTGGGCAACTGTTCGTACAACTGGGTCAAAACAGTCAAACCGCCCACGCCGCTGTCAAAAATACCGATTCTTTGTTGTCCAGAGTCTGTTGTCATTTGTTAATAGTTAGTTGTCTGTTGGCAGTTGGCAGTTGGCAGTTGGCAGTTGTTAGTTGGCATTAGTCAACAGTCAACAGTCAACCGTCAACCGTCAACTGCCCATTATCTTTGTTGAAGATAAAGCAAAATGCCGCGAGCGATAGAAGCAGCCATTTGACTGCGGTAAGCTGGGTCAGAAAGTTTAGCAGCATCCTCAGCACCCGTGACAAAACCCACCTCCACCAAAACAGAAGGCATAGAAGTCTTCCTCAAAACATAAAATCTCGCCTGCCGCACCCGGCGGTCAGTCGCCCCCGTCCCTTGCAAAATACTGCCATGAATCACCCGGGCCAAATCTTCCCCGTTCTCGAAATAATAAGTCTCAATCCCGCTAATATCCGGCCGGCTCATATTAATCGAATTAGCGTGAATGCTGACAAACAGGTTAGCATTCACCCGTTCCGCCAGAGAAACTCTTGGTTCTAGGTCGATTTCGCTGTCATCAGTCCGAGTCATCACCGCCTGCACTCCCTGCTGTTCCAGCAGCCTCGCCACCTGAAAAGAGATATCCAAAACAATCTCCTTCTCCTGAATGCTCTGAATCCCGACTGCCCCCGGATCGCGGCCACCGTGACCAGGATCGATCGCTACTACGGCGCGGCGGTTAGAAGCTTGGGGCAAATCCTCGCTTCCCAAAGTCCTTCTTGGCAAAGGCGACAAATTGGGAGTGCGAGTCAAAGGTTGCTGCGCGCTAGCATTCGATCGCAACTGCAAAGACAGCAACTGCGGACTCGGCCTCGTCACCCGGCCTACCTCTACCCCTGATCGTGGCTGCACCCAAATCACCACCGTCTCCGAGTCTTCTTGGCTGGCAGTAAACGATACAGGACTGTTGGCATCGAGCTGAGGAATTTCCCCCGCTAGGGAACTAGAGGCGAGCCTGATCCAGTAAGCTCTCGACCCCTGGTCCCAGCCGCTGGTATAGGAGACTTGGCGGTCAGTTCTCACCACCAGTTGCGTGCCGTTACTGGCTAAATCAATTGACTGAACTCTCGCTAAATTTCCTTGAGCTTGTCTAGCCGGAGGATCTACAGTCAGGCTGCGGGAAACCGAGGGTTGTCGTACTACACTTCCAGGCAATAGCACAACCCCGCCCAAATTGCTCACAGAGGCCCGCCACTGAGTATTAGAATTCTTCATCCGCAAAGTCACGCGGGTAACGGGCGGGTCTGTTGGTAGTTGCCGGACTTCTATCTTGTCAACCCCGTGCTGACCGTTCGTTTGAGGCTGTTGGCTGCTTAGGCCCGGAGCTAAACTAGCTCCTTCAATATCGAGGGTGGCGATGTCCCCAGCCCGACTTTGTTGAAAATTAATTTGGGGGCGACCGCCCGCAGTGCGGACTAAAAAACCGTCCGCCGTCACCTGAACGTTCTGAACTACAGTCGCCTCGGCCGACTGGGCTTGGGATGCTGAAGGTTCAACCGATAACCTTTCTCCCCCTGGCTCTGAAATCGGATTTTGAGTTTCTCCCCGCACCGGCGTTGGCAAATCCACTGTCCACTCGCTCGGAGAAATACCCCGAAATTTTACTTGCTGAGGGTCTATAGTAAACCCGTCTCTGAGCTCGACCACAATTCTGGTCGTATCGTTGTCAAACTGCCCTACCCGCACCGATTCGATCGCCCCTGAGAGCGGTTTGCTGACCGAGGGACGACCCAGACTCGTCCCAGGCAAGTCGATTACCAACCGCATCGGGTTGAAAATCAGTTGAGCCTTGGGTTGTACTCCCCCGTCTGTTGTAATGTAAAGCCGGTTCTCTGAAGCATCAAACCGCCAAGATTGCAGTCTAGCTGCTTCGGCGGCTCCGGCGAGCAAAAATACACTTAAGAAACTCGGTAGTAGCCAGTGGAATTTCACGACAGTTTTTTCCTCGTTTGCGTTACTGCCAAAAGCTGGAAGGGCGCTGCTTGCCCGATCGGCTTTCAGCAGTTAGCCGCCAGCAGACCGGGGGCACGGGGGCCGTCAGTTGTTGGCTAAATTGACTTTTTTATGCGTTAACAGGCTCCCAAATGCCACATAGCGGCATTTTTGAACTTTCCCGTATACTTGGGGGCGATCGGTTATAAGCAGACTGAAAAATTTTTGGCACAAGGGAAGGTATTTATTTTTAGGAGCAAGAAACAAGGTGTTTCTTGAAGTTAGAAGGTACAAGTTAGAGGGTATAATTTTACCGTTCTTCCAGGGAGGGGTTTCATAGCTCTTTAATGTTGCCGAAGCTCGTTACGGCAAGGGTTATAATCCGCTTTACACTTGCGTTTTGTTCTAACTTTTCCTAAACTACCTCAATAACTTAACAACTTACCTTGGTAACAATCCGGATTTTCAACATTTAGGTAACTTTTCCAGGCTGTTAAATGTTTGTCCCACACAAACTGACCTATTCTTTGGAAAAAGCTTTTTTGCTACTTTTTTGCTAACAGATTGACAGTTAAATACAACTACATATCGCCCCTGCTCTCTTTTTTCTGATTTTTTTAATCAGGGATTTTCGGTGCTGCTTGAAACTTAGTGGGGCAATCATGATCGCGCCCCCAATTGGACATTATGATAGCTACTCCATGTTTTCAGCACTAACGCGAGAGTTTTCTGTCTTACTTGGGTGGACAATGCTTTGTCCTTTAGACCCTTTTTGAGTACACGATCGACAGCCAGAGCCTTGGTTGGTTGACCTGAGAAAAAGTTTTGACCGTAGATATAGTTATCGCAGTTGTAAAAGTTGTTGGACAGCAAGGACAATCGATCGGCTTGTGGGTAAAACCTGTGATTTGGTTTAATGACTTGCCTTTCGACTAACTGCACAACTTGGATGTGTACTACCAGTTAGAGAAGATACACTATCTTGGTGAATGTGTCAATCTCTGAGCTTCTCAAAAAAGCAACCATCAATAACAGTAGATACATGACATCACAGAAAGACGGAGACTTACTTTCCAGCAGGAGTCGCCCATAGCAAAAAAGTTGTTTAGGTTAGTTCAAGCCTCCAGATAGCGGCTGGGGAGTCAATCTTGAACCTCAAATCGACTGACTCTCAAGATAGGGAAGTTCTGTAATATAGCAACCGCCCTGACGGTTAGAAGGTTCTTAATTTTTGAAACCTAAGCGGTCGATTGCGCCTTCCCTCCGACTTCTTTTTACCCCCTCCGCTGCGCCGTTATCGCCTTCAACATCTGCTATACCATACCACCGGGTGCGATCGAGTTCTAGCAAATTTATTTTTGAGCGCGATCGATACCCGCAAGTGATTTTTTTCCCTTAGTAATCCACGGCCCCCTGTCTAATCAACAGTGCTGCAATTGGCTCTCGCCGATAGGTGCAAAATTCCGGCTCATCCAGTTCAAAATTGCTTGATTTACTTGTTCCGGGCATTCATCTTGGGGACAGTGGCCCGCATTGTCTAATTCAACTAGCTCTACATAATTGGGATTACATTCAACAAATTGGTGCGGTCGGGCGAACCGAGGGGGAATCATCCGGTCTTGTTTGCCCCAAATTAACAGCATGGGGATTGTTAAATTTCGCATCACAATCTTGACACTGGGGCAAAATTTTGAACTGCCTACAGCTTTAAATAAAGCGCAGAAGGCGCGGGCTGCTCCCCGATCGCCTGCTGGCCCTGCTAGAATTTCCACTAATTCGTCGGTAACAGCTTCCGGGCTGGAGTAGGCAAAGCCAACCCAGCGACGCACAAAGGAAGGCTTGCTGGCAAAATAAAACAAAGGCCTGAGTACGATCGGAGAAACAAACAAACTTTCAATCGCTTCGATCACCGGAAGCAGCCATCCGGGCACCGCTTCGGCTCGCACAGAGGGGTCTGGGAGGCTAATCATTACCGTGCCGGCCACCATGTCCGGATGAGCCGCGGCCACGGCCAGACAAATCAGCGAGCCGATCGAGTTTCCTGCCAATATTACTGGCTCTCTGATAAAAGTTAGCCAAAAATCATAAACTTGATCAACCCACAAAGACACAGAGTAGTTGACCGGAGCTTTTTGGGAAGCGCCAAACCCTAACAAATCCAAGGCGTAAACCGTTTGGTTTTCGGCGAGTTGGGCGAGATTTTGTCGCCAGTGCCCGATCGAAGCTCCAAACCCGTGCAGTAAAATAATTGGCGTTCCCGATGCGCGCGGGGCAATAGGTTGGCCTGCAGAATCTTGAAATTCGATCGCGCCTTGATTTCGTGCGCCCTCCGGCCGCAAATAAGTGTAGCGAGTTTGCCAACCCCGCCACATCCAGTCTCGTTGAGTTCCCACCCGTTGGTGCCACAGCAGAGAATTTGTCAATTTTGCCTCAGCTCGCAACATAAATTTACACTTGCTTATACCTATTCTACAAGGCAGATCAGGCGACTTGGGGGACTTGCCAGACCGGGCGAGATGGGCTACCAAAAGCGGTTGTACCTCATCCTTAAACTTTTACCCTGAATTTTGGACGGTTTTGTCATCAATCGGGCAAGGGGGCAGGCGATCGTGTGTGAAGTTAAAATAAAACTAGGCAGAAACTCAGCCAGACTGAGTAGAATAGCAAGTATTGTAAGAATTCATTTACGATCGTCCAAATATTCCCCAAGGCTTTAGCGGAGGGGACACAGGGCGCGGTAGTACGTCCGGTAAGGGTAACACCTTATAAAACAGTTCGATCGTCCAAGCGAAATATTGAGCGATCAAACCTGTAACTATCAAGAAGCTTCGCTATTAAACTACTGCTTGTAAAACCATTCATGCCTGTGATTGAAAGAAGACAAAATCGCAACCTACCCCAGATCAACGAAAATATTCGATACCCCAAAATCCGGGTAATCGATACCGACGGCGCGCAACTAGGGATATTGACGCCTGCAGAAGCGCTGCGCCTGGCAGAAGAAAAAGAACTGGATCTTGTACTTGTCAGCGACAAAGCTGACCCGCCCGTATGCCGGGTAATGGACTATGGGAAGTACAAATTCGAGCAGGAAAAGAAAGCGCGAGAAGCAAAGCGGAAGCAGCACACTGCGGATGTTAAAGAAGTGAAGATGCGCTACAAAATTGAAGAACATGACTACCAAGTGCGCCTCAAACTAGCAGACCGCTTTATCAAATCTGGGGACAAAGTAAAAGCCACGATCATGTTCAGAGGTCGGGAAATCCAACACAGCAACCTAGCAGAGGACTTGCTTAAGCGCATGGCCACAGATTTGCAGGAAATCGCAGAAGTGCAGCAAGCCCCGAAAAAAGAAGGACGCAGTATGATGATGCTGCTGTCGCCGAAGAAAGTATAAATAGATAGTCATTAGTCAGCAGTCATCAGTCATAAACTGGTGACTGATAGCTGATGACTTCTGAAGTTAGTCAGGAATAAGCTACCACACAGGGAAATCAACGCTGCATGGAAAATTTTCAAATCAGCGGTTCGGCGGGAGTAAGACAAGGAGTGCTGCGATCGCTCAACTTGCGATCGGAAGAAGTAGAGCGAACCGTACTGATGTTCCTCGTCTACACTCTAACCTCCGTCGGGCTGATCTGGCTGGAACTCAGCACAGTAGGTCTGTTTTTAGACGAGTACGGTGCCGACAAAATGCCTTTTATCTACATAGCAAGCGCCTTTATTGGTTCTGGCTTGGGATTTGTCTACTCGTGGCTGCAAAAAATCCTGCCGCTGAGGCGCACCGTGGTAGTGGTTCTGGGCATGATGTCGGTACCGCTATTTTTGTTTCGATTCGGAATTGGCTACGAAAATACTAAGATAGCTGGCATCAGCATCGCTTTTATTACTATTTTTTTGATGTGGCTGTGGGTGGAAGCTTGCTATGTCCTCAATGACCTCAACACTTCTATCACTTCCAACCAACTGTTTAATATTAGAGAAATTAAGCGCACCTATCCGCTAGTCAGTAGCGGCTATCTAGTAGCTGGAGTAGTCAGCGGATTTTCTCTGCCTGTTTTACTGCACGTAGTCGGACTCAAAAACGTTACCCTGATATCGGGGTTAATGGTGGCGACAGGCTCGGTTTTACTCTACTACCTAACGGAAAAATACCGCCAAGCATTCCCGGAAACAGCTCACTGGACGGATGACGACGAAGACGACGACCAAGAAGAATTTACCGCTCGCAAAGTTACGGGCCCGCTCCAAAAATACGCCGTACCTCTAGTCAGTTTCTTCGTCCTCGCAGAAGTCCTCTACGTCCTAGTAGATTTCCAATTCTACAGCCAGCTAGAATACCAAAACCCAGGGGACGGAGCTAGCTGGATCGCTAGCTTCCTGGGCATTTACGAAGGCATACAAGGCCTGTTTCAAGTGGCGACTCAGTGGTTCGCTTCGAGTCGGTTAGTGGAAAGAATCGGTGTGTTCGTGACGGCAATGATTTTGCCGGCGGGTATCGCGATACTCGGGGTGCTGACCATAGGAGCATCCCTCGGCCAGCTAGTATCTGTGTTTATCGGGCTGATATTGCTGAGATTTTTAGACGAACTGCTGCACTACACGCTGTTGGAAACTGTTAGCCCGGTTTTATTTCAACCGATTCCCGACAATATTCGATCGGGCATTCAAACTCTGGTCAACGGTGTGGGCGAACCTTTGTCCTGCGGAGTTACAGGAGTCGGCATCCTGATTATGCTGTGGGTGACAGAGAAGATACTTCCCCAGCAAGACGAAAAGGCATTTCACGACCAGCAAAGCTTGATATTTATTGGCGCGATCGTAATATTGGCACTGTTGTGGGTCTTTGTCGTATGGCTGATCCGCTCTCAATACGTGGGTTTATTGGTCAAAAGTGCGGAGCGGGGGCGCTTGGGCGTCACAGACGTTGACCTCAAAGCTCTCAAGCGCGCAGTGGTAGAAACTCTACAAAAGCCGGGGGGCGAAGATGAAAAGCGCTCTTGCATAGAACTCCTGACGCAAATTGACCCCAAAAATGTCGGAGAAGTTCTAGCTCCCATCCTCGATTCGCTGTCCCCTGGTTTGCAGCGCCAGAGCTTGGAAACGATGCTGCAACACCCGAACCCCGCATATTTAGAATCAGTCCGCGCACTTTCGCAGCAATCCTTGCCACCAGAGGTTCTGGCCTTGGCTTTGCGCTACATCTGGCTGACGGAAGCTGAACCAAATATTGAGAGCTTGCGGCCTTACTTGCAGCCGATTGTCGATCCGGTGGTGCGGGGTACGGCGGCTGCTTTAATTATGAGAAGGGGCGATCGCCAGCAAAAGGCAGAGGCTACTAATACGCTGCGGCAAATGCTGACACACAAGCAAGAGCGGGAACGTGTTATGGGGACGCGGGCTTTGGGAGAAGCTGATTATTTGCAAGGACTGCGGCTGCATATTCCCAATCTGTTGCAAGATGAATCTCTGCGAGTTCGCTGCGCTCTGTTAGACGTGATTTCGTCTACTCATTCAGAAGAATATTATCCTTCGCTGCTGCGCGGACTTGGTTACAAATCGACTAGGGAAGCGGCTTTGCAGGCTATAGTCAAACTTCACAACGACGCCATTCCTTTGCTCGTGTATTTGGCTGAGGATATCCACAAGTCTGATTTGGTCAGGTTGCAAGCTTGGACGGCTCTGGGTCAAATTGGGACTGCGGAGGCGCTCGACATTTTGGTGAGCAATTTGATGACGGCTTGGGGAACGACGAGGCGCAATATCCTCCGCATCTTGTTGAAAATGCCTTCGGAAGCGGGGATAGAAGGGATTCTAGACCGCATCGGCCGTAGTGGCTTGGAAACTCTTATCGAACAGGAGTTAATGTTTATCGGTCAAATTTATGCAGGTCTGGTAGATTTGTCTGGGGTAACAAGCTACGGCAATTTCTCAGAGCGAGAGGCCAACAGCGGCAGGGAACCTGGGAACGATACGGCTCAATTGTTGCAGCGTGCTCTGGCGGGGTTGGAAGCTGATGCTAAGGAGCGGTGTTTTTTGCTGATGAAGTTTCTTTATCCGCTGGACACGGTACAAGCGGCTGCTTTCAACATCGCTTCTGGCCAACCTTCTTTGGTTGCTAGGGGATTGGAAATTCTCGATAATACTGTGGATATAGCTAGGAAGCGATCGCTCATCAATTTGTTAGACCAACACTCGGAAAGAGAAAAATTGAGCAACCTCTCGGAATTGATGGTTTACAAACCTCTAGCCCCTAGCGATCGCTTGCGTCGCTTGCTAGAATTGCGCCACTTCCTTTCGGATTGGGCTTTGGCGTGCTGCTTTCACTTGGCGAGGGAAGCGCGCTGGAGCCTTACCGCTCAACAAACTCTTGTCTGTCTGCAGCACCCGACGGGTTTTGTCCGCGAAGCAGTGTTAGCCTATTTGAAAATAGCCTCGCCGCGGGCCTTGGTCGAATTGTTGCCCAGGCTGCAAAATGACCCCGATAATTTGGTATCCGCTCAAGTTGAAGAGATGATGGCCGAGTTGGGTGCTGGGGGAAAAAGGTAAAGAAGGAAGAAGGAAGAAGGAAGAGGGAAGAGGGAAGAGGAAATAAAAAGAAACTATGCCCAATGCCCAATGCCCAATGCCCAATTCCTTTGTTTAAATTTAAATTAATCACTGCATCTCATTATGTTAACCAGCGTCGAACGCCTATTGTTTGTGAGGGAGGTTCCGATTTTTAAGGAACTGCGGGATGATTTTCTCGTGCGTCTAGCATCAGTAATGGATGAACTTTCGTTTCCTTCCAAGCACAGGATTTTTACGGAAGGACAAGAAGGTCGGTCTCTCTATATTTTGGTATCGGGAACGGTGCGGGTGCATATAGGCGATCGGGATTTAGCACAGTTGAAAGCGGGGGCTTGTTTCGGGGAAATGTCGCTGTTTGATGCAGAACCTCGATCTGCCTCTATTTCTACTCTCGAACAATCCGAGTGTTTGATGCTGACTCAAATGCAGCTATACGATGCGATTGATGAAACGCCGGGAATTGCGGTGAATATTATTCGCTTGCTGTCGCGCCGGATTCGGGAGTTGAATCAAAAGTTGAATGCTAAAGAAGCAATTATGCCTCCTACAGAGACTGTGAGAGTTCCTGAAATGCGATGAAATGGGGGAATGGCGAATTGTGTTTTTAGTCGATCGGTAATTCTGCACAATTTACAGCACTTTGCGATGCTATGAGGTACAGTAGCAGCATTGAGTGAACCAATGTCTTAAATTGTTCTGATTCATCAAATTAATGGCAACTGCTATGATCCTGTCAATCATCTCTGGGGTCGTGGGAGAAAACATTTTCAAAAAAGATTTACAGCACTTTCCGATGTTATGACGTAGAATTAATTGAAAAGCACCTGATAGTTGACGGGGTGGTCACCCCGTCAATATTTAAAGTATCTGATGAGCCAATGTAACGACAAGCGGATAGCATTAATTGGGGATGGCGCTAAATATCATTCTTCTTTTCTAAGGTTAAAGACTTTTTCTCATGGGTGAATAATGATGCAAGATGAATCGGATTGGAAAATCACTTGTTTTAGATTCGCACTCCTACGCTCCGACTCAGCATCCAATAGAAGATATTTGGTTACAAGCTAAACAATTGATTAGGGAGTCCTATCATCTGTATCAGATATTGGCTCTCGTTAAATATATATTTGAGTTAGTTACTCATTATCAGATATTTTATTTCGTCAAGCTTCATAGTTATGATAAATTCTCACAAATCATATAGGATTGCTATAGCAGAGCTAAAGCTCAAACTAAGCCGCCGATCGAACTTCACCCCTAACTCTGCAAAATAACCCAAAGGCGGTAGCATAGTTTGGGAAACGGCATCAACTGAAGATGAACTTAGCGCCAGCAACAGTCCTGCAACAGGGCAAATACAAAATTAACGCGACTTTAGGGATAGGAGGGTTCGGCATCACTTACCGAGCTATCCACACCCATTTAAACCAAACCGTCGTACTCAAAACTCTCAACGAAAGCCTGCGCCAACACCCAGAATCTGCCCAATTTCAGCAGCAGTTTATTGCCGAAGCCCAACGCCGATCGCGGTGTCAGCATTCCAACATAGTCAGGATAATCGACTTTTTTGAAGAAGCCGGACAGTCTTTTATTGCAATGGACTACATTCCGGGGCAAACTCTGGCCCAAATAGTCGAAACCGATCAGCCTCTGCCCGAAGCCCAGGCCCTGCACTATATTCGGCAAATAGCCTCAGCCGTAAGTACAGTGCACCACAGCGGATTGCTGCACGGAGATATCAATCCAGAAAATATTATCCGGCGAGCCGATTCTCACGTAGTAATGTTAATAGATTTCGGAATTGCCCGCGGCTTTACCGCCGGCACCAAACAAACCCACACTAACTTGCTCTCCCCCGGGTACGCGCCGATCGAACAATACCTCTATGACGGTAAATGTACACCGGCCACTGACATCTACGCGATCGCAGCCACCCTCTACTACTTACTCTCCGGCGTGGCGCCCGTAGCAGCACCCCTGCGCGATCGCATTCCCTTGACTGAGTTACGGCAATTTCAGCCCAACCTCAGCTCAGGAATCGAGCGAGCCATCCTTCAAGGACTCGAAATCGACCCCCACAACCGCCCTCAGACAGTCGAAAATTGGCTCACCATGCTGCAAGAAACAGAGCGAGTATCAGTAAAAAGAAAAGACAAGCAAAGTCTAAGATTGCCCGCACCTCCCCCGCCGCAGTTGACTTTTGTGGCGTTTGTCGTAACGGCTGCAATTGCAGGCTGGATGGGTTTTGACCTAGCATGGCACTACAACAGCACCACTCTCAGCAATCGTCCCAAAATTGAATCCTTCCCATCTCTCGAAGATTTGCTCAAATCCCGCGATTTGTCAGGGCCGATGTTCGGACAGCCGTCTGTTGAAAGCAGCCCTCTCTACCCGATCGAACTCAACAAGCGCCCTAAACCCCCCTTAGGCAGCAGCAACATTCCCGAAAAGAGCGACGATCCCTCAGAAACTAGCGCTGCACCTTCTGAGTCTCCAAGTCAGGAAACTCCCGCCCCAGAGTCCAAAGCGCAACCTGAGCCATCCCCGACGCCCGAACCGGCACAGGAGCCTTCTGAGTCCCCCATTCCAGAGCCTCAAACCCAAATCGAGCCAGCTCCCCAACCAAAAGCCGCACCAGTACCGGAAGTTGCGCCCCTGCCTGCAGAACCGCCCGCCGCACCCGCCCTGCCTGCCCCTGGGAGTGCTAGCGCTGAAACCTTGCCGCCGTCGGAATCCGCGCCGCCAGTAATAGCGTCGCCGATCGAGCGATCGCCTGAGCCTGCGATACCCAGCAGCAGTGGCAGCAATTCAGATAGTTCGATCGCACCTGATTCACCACCCCCGGTGGCAGAGCCCACAGTGCCTTTTCCCGAACCTGCGACAAATTAGTATGGTTTTTGTTGGTTCAAAGTGCGGACAAATACTTGGTTTTATGAGTCAGCAAATATCTGCTCAGTAGTTGAGATAATAATGCCCTACCTAGCCCACTACTATCTTCCCAAAACTTCCGTCGAATCTGAAAATCCCAACAGTCGCCGTCTGAGTTTATCGAATATTTCCTATTCCCTCTGCAATCTAAATGCCCGCAAAAAAATGCAGGACGGTGTTCTATTTTGATTTAAATTATGTTAGAATATGTGCGCGGCGCTGAGGTGGTGAGAGGTCGCGTGTTAATACTGCCAAGCTGCAAACATTTTGGTACAAAGCAACCCCAACCTCGAATTTGAGCGAGTGTAAGCGACGCTTTTGGGCTAAGCCGTTGCGCGTTAGACTGTTCTAACTCTCAAGAATCCCATCCCCGAGACTCGGGGTGGGAGTGTCAATTCCCCCAAACTTCCTTCCTTTGGGAGCAAGCATCATCGGGGACAAGCAAGTTATAATTTGTTGCGGAAGCGCACAGAGATTTTTTATGAGTAAACCCCCAGTTCATGCTTTTTTTGTAGGCAGAGCACTTGCCGAAGCACTGTACGAGCAATTAGAAAGCGCAGCAACCAACGCTTTCTCTGAACTCGGCAAATTTGACGCAGAACAAAGAGAACGCCTGCGACAGTTCACCGATCGAGTTGTGGAACGGGCAAATCGAGCTTCGGATGAGGCGATGCAGACCAGAACTGGCACTGCAAGCACCACCACCATTCAAGACATCCATCCTGCAGAGTTGCAAGCGACTATTGACGAGCTGCGCGCCGAAGTGGCTCTGGTGCGATCGGAATTGCAGCGTTACCGCAGCAGTTTGCCCTAGCGCTCGATTCGACCACAACTATTATTTACTACGTGAGCGCATTGCTTTGCGCTCCTGCGCTCCTACTTTCAATCAAAGCAAAAACATAAAATAAGCAATTTGGGAACCCAAGTGTCTGCTCTCCTTGATGACTCTGTTAATCGCCAGCGCTCCCCCAAGCACACTGGCGAAACCGATGAGCGAAAAACTGCTAGTAAATCCTACAAAAGTAAAGCTTATCGCTGGAATCGCGAAAAATACTCCCGGAAGCGGCGCTTCTTCGACATTTGGGCCTTTGTCTTGCTCTGGCTGGCTTCGCTGTGGCTCGACAGCAAAAATTGGAGCTACTGGGGAGGCGTGACTGAAGAAAAGAAAGTTGCCAGACGCCGCTTTCAAGCTATCTGGGTGCGAGAAACACTATTGGATTTGGGCCCTACTTTTATTAAAGTTGGGCAGTTATTTTCCACCCGCGCCGATTTGTTCCCGACAGAGTTTGTCGAGGAACTTTCTAAGCTGCAAGATAAAGTGCCTGCTTTCAGCTACGAGCAGTTGGAAGTAATTGTCGAGCAAGATTTGGGCAAGACAGTTCAAGAACTCTACCACAGCTTTGATCCAGTGCCCCTGGCTGCTGCAAGTTTGGGTCAGGTACACAAAGCTCAACTGCATTCGGGCCCGGAAGTGGTGGTCAAGGTGCAGCGACCGGGACTGCGGAAGCTGTTCGAGATCGATTTGCAAATTCTTAAGGGAATTGCCCGTTACTTTCAAAACCATCCTAAGTGGGGCCAGGGCCGAGACTGGATGGGGATTTATGAAGAATGCTGTCGCATTCTGTGGCTGGAAATTGACTATCTCCATGAAGGCCGCAATGCTGATACTTTTCGCCGCAATTTTAGCAACTGTGACTGGGTGCGGGTGCCGAGGGTTTATTGGCGGTACGCGGCTCCGCGAGTGCTGACTTTGGAATACCTGCCGGGGATTAAAATCAGCCATTACGAAGCTTTGGAAGCGGCCGGTATCGATCGCAAGTTAATCGCTCAGTTAGGGGCAAAAGCTTATTTGCGGCAGTTGCTCAACGATGGCTTTTTCCACGCTGACCCACACCCTGGCAACATCGCTGTTAGTGCTGACGGTTGTCTGATTTTCTACGATTTTGGCATGATGGGGCAAATCCAGTCGAACGTCCGCGAAGGACTAATGGAGACGCTTTACGGTATTGCTTCCAAGGATGGACAGCGGATTATGGATTCTCTGATCAATTTGGGAGCTTTGGTGCCGACGGGTGATATGAGTCCGGTGCGCCGATCAATCCAGTATATGCTGGACAATTTCATGGACAAGCCTTTTGAAAATCAGTCTGTGAGCGCGATTACTGACGACCTTTACGATATTGCCTACAACCAACCTTTTCGCTTCCCAGCTACTTTTACTTTTGTAATGCGAGCTTTTTCCACAATCGAAGGGGTGGGCCGAGGTTTAGATCCCGAGTTCAACTTTATGGAGGTGGCACAACCTTTTGCCATGCAGCTTATGACTAATGGAAATGGCCATGATACAAGTAGCAGCATTTTTAACGAAATCGGTCGTCAGGCGGCTCAGGTGAGTTCGAGTGCTTTGGGTTTGCCCCGCCGGATTGAGGAGACTATTGATAAACTCGAACAGGGAGATTTGCGGATTCGCGTCCGTTCTGCAGAAACAGAGCGCTTGCTCCGTCGCATGAGCAGCGCTCAAATGGGCACGAATTATGCTTTGCTGATGAGTGCTTTTACTTTGTCGGCGACAATTTTGTTTGTCAGCAATCAAGTCTGGCCGGCTGTCGCTGTGGCACTGCTGGCAGCGGGTGCAGGGTTTGCTATGCTGCGTTTGTTCAAGCGGATCGATCGTTTAGACAGGATGTCATAATTGTGCAATTTGCGAGGGGAAATTTCAGGTTTGAGATTTCTCGCCAGCCAAAATTTGACATCGAATGTTAAGTTTTGGCTGGCTGACCACAGATTGCTGAAATTTACAACACATACGCGCTTTGAGGCTAATAACCCGGTTGCTGCCTAGATTTTTCGCCAGCAAAACCTCTAATTTTGGGTAGAAATCCAGTTTTTTTTTTGCAGGTGCTGCTGAATTTACTGGATTTACCAAAATTTTAAGATGGGATTACCATCATACGATCTACAATATGAGGTCAAGGAAGTGCAATTTTTCCAAAACTGGCGATCGCGGGCAGCAGAATTTCAAGTTCGTTCGGGATTTAAGTTTTGGAATAAAAAATCGCACCCCATTAAATCAAGCTTTCAAGTTCGATGAGTCCAATCACCCAATCTATGAAACGCTCTTTCGCAGGTAAGACAGACACAGGGCTAGTTCGTTCCGTAAATCAGGATTCGTACTACATAGACTCTGACGGGCGATTTTTCATAGTGGCCGATGGAATGGGAGGACACGCCGGAGGTCAAGAAGCCAGCCGGATTGCGACTCAGGCGATTCAATCTTATTTGCTCGAACATTGGGAAGAACCTGAGGATTCTCCGCTGTTGTTAGAAAAGGCTTTTTTAATTGCCAATCAAGCAATTTTGACGGATCAGCTCGACCATCCGGAGCGTGCTGATATGGGAACTACGGCTGTGGTTCTAATGTTTAGGGATGAGGGCAGACCCTGGTGCGCTAATATCGGGGACTCTCGCTTGTATCGGCTACACGGCTCTCGCTTGGAGCAGATTACTGAAGACCAGACTTGGGTGGCTCAGGCTGTGAAAAGAAAGGCCCTAACTCCCGACCAGGCTCGCAGTCATCCTTGGCGTCACGTTTTGTCCCAGTGTTTGGGCCGCGATGATTTGCGGGAAATAGATATTTTGCCGGTGGACGTGCAGCCAGGGGATCGCTTGCTGCTCTGCAGCGACGGCTTGACTGAGGAACTTTCCGATCCTTTGATTGCTTCTCCTCTGAAGTCGATTCGCGCCTGCGAGGGTGCTGCAACTGCTTTGATTCAAGCAGCTAAGGATAAAGGTGGACGCGATAATATTACTGTGGTCATCGTGACGATCGACCTCAAATAATATTCGCTCGCCCGATCGCACCCGACCATCTAAAATCGAAAAATCGAAAAATTGAACAATCTAAAATCTAAAATCTAAAATCTAAAATTGAATGGCCCGCGTTATCGGTTTGATCAGCGGCACGTCGGTGGATGGCATTGATGCTGCTTTGGTGGATGTGGTCGGTTCCCAAACAGACTTGAAAGTGCAATTGGTGGCCGGCGAGACTTTCCCTTATCCTGCTAATTTGCGCTCGCAAATTCTCTCGGTTTGCAGTGGCTCAGCTTTGTCAATGGCTGAACTAGCGCAATTAGATGATGCCATCGCCCAAGAATTTGCTACGGCGGCATTGACAATTCAAGCAGAATATGATAATAAAGCCGAATTAATCGGCTCTCACGGTCAAACCGTCTACCACCGACCTGCTGGGAAAGCCCAGAAAGACAGCGCCGGTGGGTTAATGGGCTACAGCTTGCAAATCGGGCGGGGCGCGCTAATTGCGGAATTGACAGGAATTACTACTGTGAGTAACTTTCGCTCGGCAGACATTGCTGCCGGGGGTCAAGGAGCACCCTTAGTGTCCATAGTTGATGCCTGCCTGCTGGCGGAACCCAACCGCAGCCTCTGCATCCAAAATCTGGGGGGAATTGGCAATGTTACCTATCTTCCGGCAAGAGGAAAAGGGGGAAACAATGACGAGTCTGAGATTTTCAGTCTTGGGGATGGCATATCGGGGTGGGACACAGGCCCGGCGAATTCCCTGTTAGATTTGGCAGTACAGCACTTCTCAGGGGGCACTAAGACGATCGACGAAGGTGGAGCTTGGGCGGCATCGGGAACTCCCTGTCAAGCTTTAGTCGAGGAGTGGCTCGCATCAGAGTTCTTCCGCCAAGCACCGCCGAAATCAACGGGGCGAGAGCTATTTGGTGTAGACTATTTTGACAGGTGTTTGGTCGAGGCCCAAGGTTACAACCTCAGTCCTGCTGACGTGCTGGCTACTCTGACAGAACTGACTGTTGCCTCGATCGTTCACAGTTACCAAACTTTTTTACCGGCTATGCCCGATCGAGTTTTACTATGCGGGGGTGGCAGCCACAATCTCTACTTAAAACGCCGATTGCAATCTCAATTGCATCCAGTGCAAGTGTTGACTACTTCTGAGGCAGGCTTGAATGTAGATTTTAAAGAGGCGATCGCTTTTGCGGTTTTAGCCGCATGGCGGGTTCGGGGCATTCCCGGTAATCTGCCTCAAGTTACTGGTGCCCGGGCACCGGTACTTTTAGGGGAAATTAACTCTTGTTGGCACAGTTGGGCGTGATAGCATAGAGTCTGAGGGACAACGGCTGTGCGTTGTTGCACCAGCATTGTAGCCAGCAGGAAAAGCATAGGAACAGCACTGTGGCTCACACGTTTTTAATGGAATCTGGCCAATGGACGCTCGAAGGAAGCTGGATTGAGCGCAATGGCGTGCCAATTACGGTTAAAGGCAAAACTTTAGTGAGCTGGAACCGAACAGATTGGTTCAGTATGGTGACAAAGCTCGTATTTCCTGGAGGCGATCGCGAAGAGATTATTTTGCAGTACCGAGGACACCTCAACAGCGATGAACGGCAGTATACTTTTGTACTCCAACACAGCGAACTCGCCCGCGTCGAGGGCGAAGGTTGGATTGCTCCCCAGTCGATCGTCCAGCGTTATTGGGTATTGGGAGACGAACGCCAGCGGCGGACGGGTTTTGATACCCTTCACCGCGTTGATGACAACCGATACTACCAATCTAGTGGCATCATGTCGGGTCATTACCTGACGAGTACAATGGAAGCGACTCTCGAACGTCAGGGGGAATAACTCTTTCTAGAGTCAACACTTGCGAGTTCTAGGGTTTGATGTGAAAATTCAAGGTTTTGCTAGTCGGAGGTCCAGCTCAGATGTCCGACTAGCGCCATTGCTGTCAAACCTCATCCGCTGCAACTAAAGACAAATATATTGAATTTGTTAAAAAATTTAAGGGATTAAAAAATTAACACTTATTATTAATAGTTATCCAATTTTTGCGTTGAGGCGCGATAAATTATATTTGCACTCTCTGTATCTGTAGTGTCGATCGACAAACTGCTTAGCTCGACTCCCCAAATAGAGTGAAATCCACAAAGAAACTGTCAAATTTTCCTCAAGTCTGTACAGAGGGCTTCTACCTTCTGCCTTCGAGTGACGCCCCATCACCCCCAACTCCTTTCCGCCTGAGGGAAGAGAGTAAGAGACGGAGGTCGCCGACTGCGACTGTTTCCTACTCAAGGCCTGGGTTAGGTTCTAAACCCCAGTGGTGTTTCAGAAAATGGCGGTACATGGTTTCCCGCAGCATCATTTGCTCGTAAAGCTTGACCAAAAACTCCTGAGCTTGTTCGCGGCTCATGTCACTTACCTGTGTTTTGAAGGAACACAGGCTAAATTGCTGTTCCAAAGACAATTCTGCTGGTTGGCTCATGACTTTGACTCCTCTGTAAGTAAAGGTGACTTAAAAGTGAACACCTGGATTAACCAGATTTGTAAGTTGTTTCAGCGATTAACCGTTGGTTTCGGGATGTCCGATTGCCCATCTGGCTTTAGTCTATATTACAAAAGGTAACAATCATTTGACAAAATTACCATCTGTCCCAGGAAATAACTTAGTGAGAGAGATGGCGAAATGCCTGCAAAAGTTCCTTCTGCAGGCATATACAAGTGTATCTACTTGTCAAGAGAAAAAAGGCTCAGTACGAACCAAAAGAATTGAAGCGCTTTATACCAAATCGGGTGGAGCTTCTCTCCGCCGGGGGAGAGGGGGAGATGAGGAGAGCTGGATAGCGGAAGATGGGGAGAAGGGAGAATTTCTTTTTCTCTGTTCTCCCTTCTTCCTTATTCCTTCTAACTAATTCGAGGACCCGCCATCCTGGGGTGGAGTGGCCACTCCGGATCTGAAATTGGGAGCAGCAGGTGCAGGCGAAACAGGAGGAATGCCCTGATTTGCCCCAAAGTTGCTACGCTGCTGCCCCGGAGCCGGGAGAGGAGATTGAAACTGATTGGGATTGAACTGCTGCTGCCCCGGAGCCGGGAGAGGAGATTGAAACTGATTGGGGGGATTGAACTGTTGCTGCCCCGGAGGCACAGGAGACGGCAGAGGTTGACCGGAATTGCCGATCGCAGGTGCCGCAGGAATGCCAGAATTGGGAAGCGAGGGATTGGGCAATGGGGAGGCAGCCGAACTAGGAAGAGTTGCTAGGGCCACTCGATCGCCCCCTACCTCTCTCAATTTGTCTAAAACCTCGACAACTTTGGCATATCTAGCATTTTGAGGAGCGTACAGCACCATCAACCCCGTAGGATTTTTGCTTTGGAAACTCTTTAAAACTCGATCGAGCTGTTGGTAATTAACAGGCAATTGGTCGATATAAGTTTGCCCGAAATCGTCAATGCTGACAATCAGCATCTCTCGCATCTGCGTTTGTCCAGTCTTCGCTTTAGGCAAATCCACATTAATGGCTTGCTGGCGAGTCAGTTGCAAAGCCGCCAGCAGAAAAAACGTCAGAATGCAAAATATCACGTCAATTAAAGGGACCAGTTCTATCCGAGCCTCTTCAGCAGGAGTATCTAAGTGAATCTTCATCAGTTCTCCTTGGTTCTAATTATTAGAAGGTGAATCTTCAGCCGGATCGGAACCTTTCAATTTCGGCTCCCGGTTTCGTTCTCCCGATTCTTGAGAATTGAGAGAACGCCTGTTCAAACCATCTGCACCAAAGGAAGAATTGCTGTGTTCTACACCGGGCGATCGACCCTTACCATTAGCTGACGGCCAGTATTGCCTGTAGAGCAATTCCATTTCATTTCCAGCTTTGCGAAATATTTTTGCCTGGTTGAACAAAAAAGCTTGAAATATCCTATAAAACGCCAAGGTAAAAATTGCTACTACCATCCCAGTAGCAGTGGTGATCAGCGCTTCGCTAATCCCCAAAGTTACGCCAGTTGTTGCCGAGGTGCCGATGTCGCCCAGACGGATGGAACTGAGCGAGTTAATCAAGCCCAGAACTGTTCCCAGCAAGCCCAGCAAAGGGGCTAGAGCGATCGTAGCTTCTAAGATTTTGTCACCGCGGCGCATCGAAGCCAACTCTTCATCGGCTGCAGCTTCGAGTGCGAGTCGAAATAAGTCGGGTTCAGGATTGTACAGTCGAAGTGGTGCAGAAAGAAATCGCCCGATCGGCTGTCGGTTAGCTTGTCTGGCCATCTCGCTAGCCGCCCCCCAATCGCTGCGAGCGGCTTCAAGAATGCGGTTAACTATTTGCTTTTCTTTGCTCAGGAGGCTCGCCCAAAACCACAAGCGCTCGATAATTGTACTCAAAGATAGAATCGATAACACCAACAGGGGCCACATGGCGGGGCCACCTTTTTGAAACAGTTCTTGAATATTCACAGTATTTTTACTCCTGCATAACCGGCTTGGCTTTGCTTCTGTTGTACTTTTTTTAACAAATTTAAGGCCATTTAATTTTAGCTATTAATGTACTGTGCTCCGGGGTCGATCGACCGATCGCGATCGACTATTTCCTCAAACCTCTTCTAAGTCGTCTTGACACCTATCTTGCAGCGACTGGTGTTGAAGGCGGCGGGAAGAGCGGCGATATTTTTTAGTTTGTAGCTTGGGTTCGTATTGCTGCGTACCGTCCGACTTAGTTTGCTGCTTCAAACTCGCCTCAGCACTACTAGAGTTTTGCTCTTGTTGCTGGCGGACGATCGCCTCTTCGAGAAACTGCAAGTAATACTCATAGCGCTCCCAACCGCCCCGCACCACACAGTTAGGCTCACTTCGGTGCGAACAGTCGCTAAACTGGCAGCTACCCAAAGCCAGCCTCTGGCGCGCTTCTGGGAAATATTCAGCTAACTCTGAGGGATCGCATTCGAGAGCCGGCTGATTAAATCCCGGAGTATCCGCCAAAAGCCCGCCGCCGGGGAGTTCAAATAGTTCGACGTGGCGAGTCGTGTGGCGCCCGCGGCCGAGTTTGCCGGAAACAGCGTTCACTCGCAGATTCAGGGCCGGGATCAGTTGGTTGATCAAGCTGGACTTGCCGACCCCAGAAGGGCCGCAAATTATCGTTATTTTCCCTTGGATGTGACCCTGAAGCAAGTTCGGCAACTGACTTTGTACAGGATTTAACGGATGTAATGGATAAACCGAATTTGCCAGCATGGGTTTATCTTCAGAAGGCAAGAGAGAACTATCTATTTTGTCGGATAAAGGTTGGGAAGCTACTTTCTCTACAGAAACTTTATTTTGAAAATTAGCGGCAGGTTCCTGGACTCCTAAGCCGCTACGGACGCTAATAAACATTGGTTCGTAGCCCCAGCCTAAAAGCCGATCGCGCCACTGTTCCAACTCCTGGGGCGTGACCAAATCGCATTTGTTCAGGCACAAACTCACTTCTAAACCTGTAGATTCGGCCTTGACTAAAAACCGAGTTAATGATGCCGGATCTAAGTCGGGTTCAGCAAGGGCAAAAACGAGGAGAATGCGATCGGCATTAGCTACAGGCGGGCGGTTGAGTTCTGTTTGGCGCGGGAAGACTTCAGAAATTGCTCCCCGGCGCTCAGTCCAGTCCGGTTCGTCTACCACCACGCGATCGCCCACCATCACCTGTTGGCCAATTTTTTTCAGTCGAGTGCGACGAGTGCACAGGAGAATCGGAGAATCAGCAAGGGGGGCATTTTTCCCGTCAATGGAGACAGCGGGATCTAACCTGACTTGGTAGAAGTTAGCCTGAACAGCAATTACAGTACCCACGATCGAGGGTGAATTCAGGCTCATCCTGCTTCCTTGTCTTCTGGGCGCTGCACTTTCATTGAAAAAAAGCCCGACTCCGGCTCATCCGCGACAAATTGCGTTTCCAGAATCTGGTAGCCTTCCATTTTGAGACTATCGGGCACTTGTTCGATCGGCTCCCCAGCGTCCAGCCACACCTCCAACACTGCTCCCGGTGCCATTTGCTCCAAGCGCAGTTTAGTGCGGACAAAATTCAGAGGACACGGAGTACCCCGCAGATCGATTTTGGCATCTGGGGATTTAGGATTTTCAATTTTCGATTTTGAATTCATAATGCTTTTTGCAATCTCAAATCCTGAAAGCCTTAGTTTGTTAAACAAGTTGCCTGGAAAAGGGAGAATCTCAAATTTTGTGTCCAATTGGACACAGATTATTATTTCGGGAAAAAGTGAGCGCAATTGCGCTCACTTTTTTGAGCGCTGCTGAAACCTAATGCCCAGGAAGCGTCCCACCTGAGATTTTTGTGAGCAATTGCACACAATTTTTTGACAGACACTAAAACAAATGGCCGGGGAATTCTCAAAGAGGAAAATTTGACACCCATGGGTGTCAAAAATTGCTTATTTCTGAAACAAATTGCCCAGAAATCCTTCCAAGCCGCCTTTACCGGTACGATCGCCCTTCAGCTTAGCAAGCTGCATCAGCAACTCCCGTTCCTCAGCCGTCACCTTAGTCGGAATGTCAATAGAAACCGTAATCAAATGATCGCCGCGACTAACCGGATTTCCCAATCGAGGCACCCCTTTTTTCTCCAAAGTCAGAACAGTATTCGCCTGAGTTCCGCTAGGAATCAACAATTCCGTCGGCCCGTCTACGGTTTCCACTTCCAACCGGCACCCTAAAATTGCTTGCAAATAACTAATTTTAACTTCCGAGCTAACGTTAGTGCCGTCGCGCTTAAATAGCGGGTCTTCATTCACCGCTAAGAACACGTAAAGATCCCCGGGCGGCCCGCCCAGTTTGCCTGCATCCCCTTCATTAGAAACGCGCAAGCGAGTACCGTTGTCAACCCCAGCCGGAATTGTGATTTTCAGTTTTTTCATCACTTCTTTCTGGCCCCGGCCGCCACAAGTTTCGCACTTATCCTCAATCACTTGCCCCGTGCCGTTGCAAGTGGGGCAAACTGAAACTTGAGTAAAGCTGCCGAAAGGAGTGCGGGTAGCGCGTCGGACTTGACCACTGCCGGTACAAGTCGAGCAAGTTTGGGGTCGGGTTCCCGGTTTGGCGCCCGTCCCGGTGCAAGTTTCGCAGGTTTCTAGATGCTTGATGCGGAGTTCTTTTTCGCCACCAAACACTGCTTCCCGAAAATCCAGCCGCAAATCGAGGCGCAAATCGTCTCCGCGCACCGGCCCGCTGCGCCTGCGACCTTGCTGTTGTTGGCCGACACCTCCCTGAAAACCCTGAAAGAAGCTTTCAAAAATATCGGCAAAGCTGTCACCGAAGTCTTGGAACCCCGGGGCGCCTGCACCGCTGACGCCTGCTTCGCCGAAACGGTCGAAACGGGCGCGGGTTTCTGGTTCTGAGAGTACCTCGTAGGCGCGGTTAATTTCTTTAAACCGCTCCTCAGCACCTGATTCTTTGTTGACATCTGGATGGTACTTGCGAGCTAGGCGGCGGTAAGCACGCTTAATTTCTTCTTTGTCTGCGCTGCGAGAAACGCCTAATATTTCATAGTAATCACCGGCCATAGAGCTGCTTGCCTGGAGGTAAATAACAAAAAGTGTACGAAAAAGAAACGGGCGACCTTTCCTGAAATTACAGATTAAAAATCAAAAATTCTCATTGTTAATTTTTAACTTTTAATTCTTAGCTTTTCAGTTTTAAAGGAAAGGATTCATATCATCAACTTCTGGTTCGGGAACCTTCTGTTTTTGTTTTGACTGTGGATTGGACTGTGGACTTGGCTGTGGATTTGACTGTCGTTTTGACTGTCGCTCCGGCTTTGATTCCGGCTTTGATTCCAGCTTTGGTTCCGGCTTTGGTTCCGGCTTTGGTTCCGGCGGAGCTTGGGGCGCCACCAGCAGCTCTTCTTTCAGCAAAATGCTGTCGTCGTCCGCTTTAACCTCTTCTGGTTCTGATGATTCTACTTCTGACATCATCTCGCTTTCAACAACAGCTCCTGACGGGGCTACCCCGCTGCGGGCTTGGTCGTAGACTGCGGTCCCCAGCGAGTATAGCAGTTGCTTGAAAGATTCGATTGCGGGGGTGAGTTCCTCGATTGTGATGTCGGGGTTAGTCATCGCTGCCCGCAAGGCTGCTGCGGCTGTTTCCGCTTCGGCCTTGAGATCGTCGCTCAGCAGTTGCGCGTTGGTTTTTAAAGTTACACCACAATTATAGACGAGGGAGTCAGCTTGATTTTTGAGTTCGACGAGTAGAGCGCGCTTGATGTCCTCGTCGGCGTAAAGTTCGGCTTCTTGTCGCATCCGCTCAACTTCGGTTTCGCTCAATCCCCCTGTATTAGAAATTTGGATGCTTTGTTCTTTCCCGGTTCCCTTGTCTTCAGCAGCCACTTTGAGAATCCCGTTGGCATCGATTTCAAAGGTAACTTCGATTTGAGGTACGCCACGGGGAGCTGGGGGAATGCCTTTGAGCAGGAACTTGCCGAGACTTTTATTGTCTTTAACCAATGCCCGCTCGCCTTGGAGCACATGAATTTCTACCGAGGTTTGCCCGTCTGCCGCCGTACTGTACATTTGCGATCGGCTGGTGGGAATAGTTGTATTGCGCTCGATTACTTTGGTGAACACCCCGCCCAAGGTTTCGAGTCCCAGAGAGAGCGGCGTCACATCGAGCAGCAGCAAGTCTTTGACTTCACCACCCAGCACCCCGGCTTGAATTGCCGCGCCTACCGCTACAGCTTCGTCGGGATTGACGGATTTATCGGGAGAAACGCCCCCAAAATACTTGCTAATTGCCTTTTGAACTGCCGGAATCCGGGTTGAGCCTCCCACTAAAATAATTCTGTCTATGTCTTTGGGGGTCAAACTTGCGTCTTTGAGGGCTTGAGTCACCGGATCGATCGTCGCTTGCACCAAATGAGCCACCAGTTTTTCAAACTGAGCTTTGGAGAGTTCCATTTCCAAATGCTTCGGCCCTTTCTCGTCAGAAGAGATGAAGGGCAAATTGATTGAGGTGGATTCGCGGTTGGAGAGTTCGATTTTTGCTTTTTCCGCAGCTTCTCGGAGGCGCTGCAAGGCCATTTTGTCTTGTGAAAGGTCACTGCCTTCTTGAGTGCGGAAAGCTTCTACCAGCCACTGGACTATGCAGTCGTCAAAGTCATCTCCTCCGAGATGGTTGTTACCAGAGGTAGCGTTGACTTCAAAAATTCCGTCTCCCAGTTGCAGGATCGAAACGTCGAAAGTACCGCCACCCAGGTCAAAGACCAAGATTTTCTGTTCTATATTTTGCTTGTCCAGCCCGTAGGAAAGGGCTGCAGCCGTCGGTTCGTTGACGATCCGCAGGACTTCTAGGCCCGCGATCGTACCGGCGTCTTTAGTAGCTTGCCGTTGGGCGTCTGTGAAGTAGGCTGGCACTGTAATCACGGCTTGGGTAACAGTTTGTCCCAAATAAGCTTCGGCATCTTGCTTGAGCTTTTGGAGTACCATTGCCGAGATTTCTTGGGGAGTGTGAACCTTGTTCCGAATTTGGACGTTAACGGTATCGTCTTTGCCTTTTATGCAGGTATAGGGAGTTCGGGCTCGTTCTTCTTCCGTGTCGTCCCACCGCCGTCCGATAAATCGTTTGATACTGTAGACAGTATTTACAGCATTAGTTACAGCTTGCCGCTTGGCCAATTGACCTACTAAGCGATCGCCCGCTTTGCCGAATCCTACTATACTCGGAGTTGTGCGGCCGCCCTCGGAATTGGCGATCACGACGGGTTTACCGCCCTCTAACACAGCTACGCAACTGTTAGTTGTGCCTAAGTCAATTCCAATAATTTTTCCCATAGCGCCTCATAAAACTTTGTGGGATGTTTGGAAACCTCCAACTACAAGTTGGGGGAGGAAAAACGACTCAGCTTGTTTAAACAAGCATTACCAGACTAGATTTGTAGGAAATAAACTTAATGTCCTAAGGCAATATCAAAGACTGGTAAAAACATTTTTCAGAATTTTTGGATAAAGCGCTGACCTGCTTTTAGTCATCTTTAATTAAGAAGTTGGTGAGTCTGCCACCTTGGAACCCCCGAATTCTATTCGGGGGTCAGTGACTTTGAGGAATGCAGTAGCTTGTATCCCGATTAACCTTCCGAACTATCGGGATTTTCATCTGAGGCTACCACAGATAGCCCAGCCGCTGCAACTTTCACTTTGGCGTGCCGCAAGACGCGATCGCCCAGAATGTAGCCGCGTTCTAGTTCTTGGATAATTGTTCCTTCCTCGTGTTCGTCAGTTGGCTCGCTCAGCAGAGCTTCGTGGAGGTTGGGGTCAAACTGTTCACCTTCGGGGCGCATCGGAGAAACCCCGATTTGCTTGAGGCCGTCTACCATTTGCTTGTAAACGCTTTGGTAGCTTTTGTGAATGTTCATTTCGCCATCGGTTTGCGGCTTGATGTGCGATCGAGCGCGCTCGAAATTGTCAATTACCGGCAACAGGGGTTTGATAGTGAGACACCTTGCCTGTAAATCTAGCTCTTCTTTTTCCTTTTGGGTACGCCTGCGGAAGTTTTCAAAATCTGCTGCTAGGCGGAGATTTTGATTTTTCAGTTCTTCTAGTTGAGCGGATGCGGCTTGCAACTGAGTTTTTAAAGCCTCTTTTTCATCGTTTGCCTGGGCCAGTTCCTTCTTCCAAGGCTCCGCCGCGTCTGCAGTCGGACTGTTGGTTGAACTGCCGGTGACGGTAGGCCCCGATGCGTTTGCTGGGGTGCGATCGCCCTGAGCACTTTGATAAGCTCGAGCAAGTTCGAGCTCCCAATCCGCCGATTCGTTCGAGTTTCCTGATGCCGCCGGATTTTCGCTTGCCATTGGCGAACCCTCTGGGGAGGTTTCCCCAGTTGAGTTAGGATCTTGATCTTGCTGTTTTTCCTCGTCAATCATAAAAGCTGCGCGACAGAACCCTATCAATTCTAGCAGATACAGTTAACCCGGTAAATCTAGAGGACTCGAATTTACTGTGTATGGCACAATGTGAAAAGAGGAAGTCTCGCCCGCTCTGGAGACATTGCTCAAAGCTTTCCATAAAATATTCAAAGGCTGGTTTAGATATTTACGTATAATATGGCAGCAATGGGGGCAACCCAACGTTTGTTGGTTTCTCATTTTTCCTTAGCGCGATCGCATTTACAACAATTTTTATAAGTATATTTTGCTATTAATTCTACTACCAAATTTCCCACTTAGGAGGCTGGATGTTTCTAGGTTTGATTAAAACGATAGGGTCTTAAATTTATCATCGGTCAGGCTGTTTTAGTTGCAATCTGACGCTGGCACTTTTTACCATTTTCTGAGTTTCCCAAGTCTGGAGAAAAAGGAATTTGTATGGAGTGAGTAAGTAAGTAGTTAGGTGTGTGCTTGTGTAACTCAGATAGTAAGTTGTTAATTTTGATGCGAATTGGGGCTGTGGTTTTTCTGATTCAATAACGCCGAATTCGCTTGATATCTCGATTTTTGGTCAGCCCAATGATACAGGGTAAGAGCATCTCAATCAGCCTTGACAAAAGCACTTGAGAATTTGCATCATATAGTCATTGTTCATTGCGGC
>NZ_JAUBPS010000140.1:0-4842 GCF_036700865.1 Microcoleus sp. S13C4 | reverse complement strand
ATTTTGTGAAGCTAAAATCAGAAAATGTGCTCTTTGGCGCACTTGATGATGTCTGCTTTCGCGATAAATTCGGTTTACCAATTTTAAAGAAAGTGGATTGATATCTCGAAGTAAAAACATATAAAACCTCTTTGAACACAACTTGATATTTTTTATTATATCATATTAGTTGTTTGTGTAATTAATTTTGTGAGACTACTTAGTGCCAGGACAAGACTTAAGCATCGACCTACAAGCATTATTGGTATGGCTAGGTAATTATGGGCATATGTCTTATGAAAAGCAACAAGAATTGCTGCGGGAATTAGGTGGTATTGAAATTGGTATCGGGACATTACAAGCAACCAATGCGCGAGTAGCTAATGCTGTAAAGCCCGCCGTTAAAGACTTATGGCAATGGGCACCGTTACAAGCTAACGTCCATGTCGATGAAACCCCGTGGTGTGTTAAGGGCGTCAAAGAATGGTTGTGGACAGCTACAGGTCAAGATTTTTGCCTGTTCCATGCTGCGGACACTCGCAGTCGCTCAGAATTAGAAACAATGCTGGGGAATGAGTTTGCTGGAGTGTTGAATTCTGATGATTTTAGCGTATATAACGGTGTGATTGTGGGAGCGCAGCAGAAATGTCTGGCCCATCTACGACGACATTTTAAGAAAGTTCTTCAAATCAGTCACGGTAACAACACTGTCGTCGCAGAGGCATTTTTGGAATTAATTGATGAGGCATTTCGACAACATCGACTCCGGGCGCGAGCACCCTGAAGAACTTGATTATCACACTTGGGCGAGGGACTTTAAGACCAGACTGGCAGAATTGTTAAATACTTGGATTGGTCATGTTGGTTAGACTGCTGGACTGTTGCTGCGCTCGTTGCGTGAGAAAGCGAACCAATGGTGGTATTTTTTAGACCACCCTTCCATTCCTCCTGACAATAATTTGGCAGAACGTTCACGGAGATTAGCCGTGACTAAACGTAAAGTATCTGGCGGTTCCCGCTCCATGTCTCGATTTGAACAAACTGCTGATTTGTTATCTGTGATTCAGACTTGTCGGTTTCAAGGTATTCGCGCAATGGCTTTTTTCCGTGATGCTCTATCTGCCCATTCTTGTAACTTTTTTATGCCTTCTCTGATTCCCCAATCAAAGACCTGAATCCTTACGGTTTCTCTTCGCCCCAGCCAAGGGATACGGATCATGGGTAATTGTCCAGCCAGCCTTAATCAGAGCCTGTTTGACTACTTGATGATAAATGTCTCTTGCTGGCACGATCGCTCTCTTTTGCTATCGAGGTTGACACTGACTATTATAATGTGCAGAAGTCTCAACCATTATGCGAGAAATTCAATCTGAAACAACACGATCGCCCGTTAGCGAAGCCCTCGAAGATGATCGCCCCACCCAAATAGTCCTGAACCCACATCGAGGCCAAAAACCGGGTTTCTTCCTATATCTCTAGCCCAGAATCGGCAATTTTTCAGAGAAACCCCGTTTCTTCGCGTAACTCCTACCAAATCAAAATCTGGCAATAAGCTAAATATAATTAAAATTTGTTAAGATTAACTCGACCTCAGCGCCGGCATCCCATCCGCCGCTAAACCAGCCCTTCCCCAGTCCCCACAACAATGCTGCGACTCGAACACATCAGTAAAATTTACCCCACAGGCGTCGTACTCAAAGATGTCACCTGGGAAGTCAAGCCAGGCGATCGCATCGGCTTAGTAGGCGTTAACGGTGCCGGCAAATCCACCCAACTCAAAATCATCGCCGGCGAAATCGAACCCACCGCAGGCGAAGTCATTCGCCCCGCCAGCCTCCACATCGCCTACCTCTCCCAAGAATTTGAAGTAGATCCGACTCGCACCGTCAGAGAAGAATTTTGGCGCGCCTTCAACGAAGCCAACGAAGTCCACGAATCCCTGATGCAAGTGCATCGAGACTTGGAAGCCTCCACCCCAGAAAATCTCGACGAACTGATCCACAAAATGGATCGGCTGCAACGGCAATTTGAAGGCTTAAACGGCTACGGTCTAGAAGCCCAAATCGAGAAAATTCTGCCCGAAATCGGATTTGAACCCGAAGACGGCGATCGATTAGTCAGCGCCTTCAGCGGCGGCTGGCAAATGCGGATGAGTTTGGGCAAAATTCTCCTGCAAAAACCCGACATTCTGCTACTAGACGAACCTACCAACCACCTCGACTTAGAAACCATCGAATGGCTGGAAGTTTACCTGAAAGGGCTGATAACCCCGATGGTAATCGTATCCCATGACCGGGAATTTCTCGATCGGCTCTGCACCCAAATCGTCGAAACCGAACGTGGCGTTTCCAGCACCTACCTCGGCAACTACTCCTCCTACCTGCTGCAAAAAGCAGAAGCCAGAGAAGCCCAACTCAGCGCTTACGAAAGCCAGCAAAAAGAACTCGAAAAACAGCAAGCATTCGTAGAAAAATTCCGCGCCAGCGCCACTCGTAGCACCCAAGCCAAAAGCCGCGAGAAACAGTTAGACAAAATCGAACGCATCGAAGCGCCCACCGGCGGATTAAAAACTTTGCATTTCCGCTTTCCCCCCGCACCCCGCAGTGGCCGCGAAGTAGCAATAATTGAAGATTTGGTGCACACCTACGGCGAAAAAATCCTATTTTTGGGAGCCGACTTATTAATTGAAAGGGGCGATCGCATAGCCTTTCTGGGCCCCAACGGCGCGGGCAAATCCACCCTGCTGCGACTGATTATGGGTTTAGAAAAGCCTTCTGAAGGTACAGTCAAATTGGGAGGCCACAACGTCATCCCTGGTTACTTTGAACAGAATCAGGCAGAAGCCTTAGATTTGAATAAAAGCGTGATCGAAACCATTCACGACGAAGTACCCGACTGGAAAAATGAAGAAGTTCGGACTTTGTTGGGGCGGTTCTTGTTTACCGGCGAAACAGTATTCAAACAAGTCGGCGCTTTGAGCGGCGGAGAAAAAGCCCGTCTGGCTTTAGCAAAGATGCTGTTGACTCCGGTGAATTTGCTAATTTTGGACGAGCCGACAAATCACCTCGACATTCCGGCGAAAGAGATGATGGAAGAAGCGATTCAGAATTATGACGGTACGGTAATTATCGTTTCACACGATCGCTATTTCATCTCCCAAGTAGCTAACAAAATTGTCGAGATTCGGGATGGAGAATTTCGCCCTTATTTGGGAGATTACCACTACTATCTCGATAAAATAGCTGAAGAAAAAGAGCTAGCCAAGTTAGCCAAACTTGAAGCTGAAAAAGCAGCTAAAAAAGCGGAAAAAGAAGCCAAGAAAAAAGCGACTGCTAAGCAAAAATAGACCCACTGGTCTCAAAAACCAGGTGAAGCCTTCACTGCGGCAGGGGTTTAAACCCCTGCCTTAAAGCTTAAGTCGTCTTCAGACGACAGTTAAACTCCGACCCTGGTATAGGAACAAATGCACGTTTGTGTTAGCGAGTACCTCGACCGATGCAACAGTGCCAAGACTTCATTTTTGACTCGATCGAATCCAGGTACTACGTAAATTTTAACCCAAAATTAGATTAATCATCTGATTCGCCTGGGACTCGTAACTCCCGCCAAACAAATTAAAATGATTCAAAATGTGATATAGATTATATAAAATTTTCCGCTGCTCGTAGCCTCCCTCCAACGGCCAAACCTGATGATATCCCCCATAAAACTGCGCCGAAAACCCGCCAAATAACTCCGTCATCGCGATATCAACTTCTCTATCTCCAAAATACGCGGCCGGGTCAAAAATTACCGGTTCCCCCGCAGATGTTACCCCTGCATTCCCCCCCCACAAATCTCCGTGAACTAGCGAAGGTTGCGGTTCGTGGCCTGCTAACAACTCAGGAATTACCTCTAATAAACGTTCCCCTTGCGGAAAATGACCACCCCGACGCCTCGCCAATTGTAACTGATAACCAATCCGATGTTCTGCCCAAAATTCTGCCCAATTTGCCGTCCAATTATTAATTTGCACAGTTGAGCCGATCGTATTATTAATATCCCACCCAAAAACTCCCCTCAATAAGCCAGAATTAGGCTCTTCTCCCCCCCTTAGCAAGGCGGGGTTGGGGGGGGTGTATTTGTGCATTTCGGCGAGTTTTCGCCCCATTTCTTCCCAAGCTCGATCGCCCCCGCGACTTCCCAAATCCAGCCATTCCACCACAATATAAGCTGAATTCCCCTCAGTTCCCCAGCAAATCGGCTCAGGTACTCGAATCGTCTGGGCTGCCCGCATTTGCTGCAAACCCAAAGCCTCGGCTTCAAACATCGCAATTTGGGAAGCTTGATTGATTTTCGCGAAGTAAGCGCGGGAACTGCTGCTAATAGAATAGCCTTGATTGATGCAGCCGCCGCTGACAGAATGGCGATTGTCCATAGAAAATGTTTCTCCGGTTGTTTCAGAGATGTGCGCGGCAATTTTGTCCCACATAGCATGAAATCGTGTTGAGGGTTGAGGGCGATCGAAATTAATTTAACAGGGATAGCGAATTAAAAATTAATCAGCAAAAACAAGAAAGCCCCTATCTGTACACAGAGGAGCTTTTGTTTTAAAGTGGTTCCAGGGATTGAGCTATTTTCGAGCTGCCGTGAATGACCAAATATATTTACCGGAGCATTTAACAAGAGATCTCGGGATGGAATCCCAGTGGTTCCATTGCCTCTTTTGACACTAGAGAAAAGTGGTAAGGGTGAGAAACCCTGAAGACTGCAGAGAATTAAGTCATCGTCACCACCATGTGGAAAGAGAGGTCAAGCCCTCGGTCTATTAGTACGCCTCAGCTTCATCCCTCTCAGGACTTCCACTTAACGCCTATCAACGGG
>NZ_JAUBPS010000139.1:0-4955 GCF_036700865.1 Microcoleus sp. S13C4 | reverse complement strand
TCGTAATTCATATTATTAATCTAATTTTTTCTTTTATTTTACCTAGAACGAGCGCACTTTCGCAAGAGGTCTATTAATGACGGGTTCCATGCGACTGAGATAGGAATTGATAAATCTGAAATTGTCCTCCGGTGTCATACTTTCCGAAAGCGTAGTAAAATCGCGAATGTCGGAAAATAGCACCGACATTTCTAACTGCACTTGGTCGCCCAATTGCACATCAATAATACTTGATTTCTCTAAAAACTGGAGGAACTGATTGGGGACGAAGCGCTCGTAAGCTTTGTTGAGTTTGAACAGTTCATTGGTAAACCTGATTCGCTCATTTTCGGCTTTTTTACGCTCCGTGATATCTTGAAAGGCTACAATTGCATAAGAAATGTTGTCCTTCTCATCATAGATTGGTGTACCCCAAGCCTCGATCGGAATAATCTTGTTGCCTTGGTGGATTTCCATATCCTCAGCAGTGACACTTTCGCCCCTCAACGCCCGCGTAGTGGGCAGTTGTGCAGAGGGATATTCCTGCTCTGTTCCAGCTTGATATATTTGATAAACCTCTGGTATTTGCTCGCTGGTGACTTCAGGAATAACTCCTTTACCTAATAATTGAATAGCAGCCCGATTACTATAGTAAAGTTTGCCATCCGCATCCACCACAGACACCCCGACTGGAATAGCTTCTAAAAATTGAGTCAGCCTGTTCTCACTTTCGCGTACTTCTGTATAGAGTTTAGAATTTTGAATCGAGATAGCCGCTTGTCCAGATAACAGTTTCAATAGTTCCACTCTTTCTGGCGTAAAAGCTCCCGCTGTTAGGTTATTTTCTAGGTAAACAATACTAATAATTTGAGATTGGTTAATCAACGGCACACATAAAATTGATTTAGGCTGATTTTTTCGGATGTAGGGGTCGTTAGTAAATTGTCCCTCTCGAACCCCGTCATCTAGTACGACACTTTCTTGAGTGCGGGCCACATAATTGACAATTGCGGAGGAAAGTTCTTGACAATTTTCAACGCAGATTGACTGCAACACGGTAACGCGAGCGTCATCAATTGTCCCTTCAGCTTCAATTAACAACTTTTCCTGGCTTGACAAAATTAGATACCCTCTTTGGGCTCCTGCACTTTCCATCAAGATTTTCATTAAGCTAGACATTAGGTGATCGAGCCTTATTTCACCTGAAATCGCCTGAGAAGCTTTCATGACTGTGGTGATATCTAGATTACTACTCGAACCAGTAGTCGTCACTGTTGCGGTAGTTTTAGTGTTTTTATTTGGAGATTGAATAGGTTTCAATAACTGGGGATATCGCGTTTCTAAATTTTTTACCTTAGCAGTAGCTCCCCATTGGACATAACAATAGTACGACTCAATCATGTATGTTTGAGCAAGTTTTTCTTTACCCCATTCTAGATAAAATTTGGCGGCCCGTTCATTAGCTAGTGCTTCTTCGTTGAGGAATTGATTTTCTTTGGCGAGGGAGATGGCGCGATCGTACATTTCAATCGCCTCAGCTTTATTACCCAACACCCGTTGCCGTTCTGCCTCAACTAAATACCATTTATGCAGATGATTCATGGGAGCATTTTGCGCCCACTGTTGTAGAGTGGTTTGATGGGCTTGGGCCTGAGTAATAATTTCAGCTTGCTCGGTTCCTGGCTGTGTGGGGAAGAGTGCCAAGTGCGTCAGAGCTGCATAAAAATGGAAAGCGGGAACAAAAACCAATCCCGATAATGCCATCAAATACGGCTTGACTTGGCAAATATGGTTTAAGGCAGCCGGATAATTGCCCCAGGAATAGGCAAGCAGCAGTTTGTAAATGTAGACAATAGCGATCGCACTGAGTTGATTATCTTGATGGTGCTTAGGAAGCATCACTGTTTCATCGTAGGCAGTTCCGATTAAGCAATCCGGTTGACTAACGGCTTCAGTCAAGTTCTGCACCGTCTGCTGAATCATATCCAAATAAATTTGAACAGAATATTGTTTTAACTGCGCCATGACGGCCCTGTAACCTGCTATTTCTGGTTCCCAAGTGTCTAGTTCTACCCCACAGAAAAAGTTGGCATAAAAGTAAATACTTATGTTGTAGCCAGCGTTTAGAAAATCACCAGTTTCCATGCCAGCCGTATAACCATCTTTCAGTGTGGGTATCGTTGCCAAGAGAGCTTCTTGGTGATGCTGAATAAAGCACCCAAACAGAAGTAGAGTTATGGACTTGAATTCCTGCACATTGAACCTATCTAGCAAGGAGAGTGCCAATTTACCAAAGTCATAGCCCGTTTCTACATCACCCAAAAAGGCACACAACACCATGCCGTGAAGCGCATACCCCACCGTGGATGCGGGTGCATTCCCAAAAGAGAGCGATAAACTAACCATCGTCGAGCTAAGTAGGGGCAGCAAACCCGGTCTTCCCTGAATACAAGTTGCAAACAATATTCCTAACAATTGCATAGCTGCGTGAGTCTGGGAATTAGTCATCACAGACAGGCTAACCAGTTCCTCAATCCTTCTGCCACTTAGTTGGGCCGCCAGGGCTTGTAGCGCTTTGCCAATCTTGGCTTCATCAGGTTCGGTAGGGAGTTCAATCCCCAATTGCAAGAGTGCATCTCTTGCTACTGTGATCGCTTCTAATATCTTGCTCTGGGCTGTCTGTGCGACGATTTGAATTTCGTAAATTTTGATTTTGTCTAAGATTGTCGGTGCATTCTGTAACACCGATGCTGCCATCTTTTCCATGCCATCAAACTCACCATTCAAATAAGCGACTTCGGCGGAGGCAACATAAAGATTTAGCGTCAATTCATACTGGCTTTGCCAACAGTTTGCTGTTAGTAGCTCAATGCCTGTCTGCAGATAGATATTTGCCGCAGCGTAGGCGTTAGATTTTCGGGCTTTACGTCCTGCTTCTAAGTTGATTTGTGCTAAGGTTTCCCTCTCTTTTTGTTGGACGATTAACTCAATTCCTTGATTCAAATGTGCGACAATCTCAAACAGTTTTTCTTCTCTTTCAATATCCGAGGATTTTTGTAGCAGTAACTGTCCCATTTTGAAATGGGTGGCTTGTTTTTGGTCGTTGGGAATCAATGAATAAGCTGCTTGCTGGACGCGATCGTGCAGGAACTTATAAATTGGGTTAGTAACAGAGTGATTCAGGGATTGAGCGTCTGTTTGAATTAAGCTATAGCCTTCTGTAATCTGTAAAATGAGTCCTTCTTGCAAGGCTTTCCACAATGCTGATGCCGTTTGTTCTGATAATTCTTCACTGACTACTGCCAACGTTTCTAAATCAAATTGCGCCCCAATGCACGCGGCAAGTTTGAGGACATCTTGAGTTTCTTTCGGCAACTTCTGCAATTGCGTCGCCATAAACTCCACCACATCCGAGGCATGGGTAAGTCTAGCTTGAGCAATATCGCACTGCCAATACCGTAAATTCCAGTCAAAAATAATTTGACCATCTTCATGCAACGCCTTGAGGAATTGAGTCGAGAAAAAGGGATTACCTTTGGTTTTTTGATAAACCAATTCTGTCAAGAGTTGAGCTAAGGATAAATCGCAAATCAGCGTATCTGCCACCAACTGATTCATATCTGCTAAACTCAACGGTTGCAGGTTAATAGTATTTACCACTGCCCCAGACTTAATAATCTCATTCACTGTCAACATAAACGGATGAACGGGCGACACCTCATTGTCCCGATAAGCACCCAATACTAACAGATGCCCCCTATCCTCCATCAATAGTTGTAGCAACTTGAGCGATGCCGAATCCGCCCACTGCAAATCGTCCAAAAACATCACTAATGGATGTTCGGCGGTGGTAAATACTTGCACGAATTTCTGCATCAGCAGATTGAAGCGATTCTGTGCCGCAGTCCCCGAAAGTTCTAGTGCAGGACTTTGAGCGCCAATGATACGTTCTAATTCAGGAATTACCTCAATTAGCACTTGCCCGCTATCACCCACTGCTGTCAGAATCTTGGTTTTCCATGCTTGTACCTGAGCATCACTTTCTGATAATAATTGCCCCATCAATTCCCGAAAAGCTTGCACAAATGCCGAAAAGGGAATATTGCGCTGGAATTGGTCGTATTTGCCTTTAATAAAATAGCCCCGTTGTCTAGCAATTGGCTTGTGGACTTCGTTCACTACTGCGGTTTTACCAATCCCAGATAAGCCAGCCACCAGCATCATTTCGGCGCTACCTGTACTGACTCGTTCAAAGGCTGCTAATAGATTATCAACTTCAGTTTCTCTGCCGTATAGTTTTTCGGGAATCAGGAAACGGTCTGTAATATCCCGCGTTCCCAAAGCAAACTGCTCAATGTTACCCGTTGCTTGTAATTGAACCAGACAATTCTCTAAATCGTGCTTTAGACCTAATGCCGTTTGATAGCGGTTTTCGGCATTCTTCGCCATCAGCTTGCTGACAATTTGGGAGACAATTAGGGGGATTTTGGGCTTGATTTCATGCGGGAAAAGTGGCTGTCTGGCAATGTGGCAGTGAACCAGTTCTAAAGCGTCTTCTGTCTCGAAAGGTAGTTTTCCTGTCAGCAATTCGTAGAAGGTGACACCGAGGGAGTAAAAGTCAGTGCGGTAATCGAGAGTGCGATTCATTCTCCCCGTTTGTTCGGGTGAAATATAGGTTAATGTGCCTTCTAAAATGTTGGGGTTTTTCAGGGTTGGCGTTTCTCGCGTTAACTGAGTGGAAATACCAAAGTCAATAATTTTTAATTGTTTCGTTTCCGGGTTGTAAACAATATTTGAGGGGTTAATATCTTTGTGGATGATGTTGGCGCTGTGAATTTTTCCTAAAACTTTAGTGGTAGCGATCGCAATTTGTAAAAATTCCTCCAGAGTAAACTTTCGCTGCTGCATCCAAATTGTCAAGGATTCGCCGCCAAAGTCCTCCACAAACATCACGAGGCTGTTTTGGTATTTTTGCA